>NZ_JAEHNT010000067.1:0-1510 GCF_016742815.1 Lactobacillus sp. A27 | reverse complement strand
ATGGAGGATTACCCAAGTGGCTTAAGGGGACGGTTTTGAAAACCGTTAGGCGGTTCTGCCGCGCGTGGGTTCAAATCCCACATCCTCCTTATAATATCGCGGGATGGAGCAGTCTGGTAGCTCGTCGGGCTCATAACCCGAAGGTCGTTGGTTCAAATCCAGCTCCCGCAATTTGGTCCATTGGAGCAGTGGTTTATCTCGCCTCCCTGTCACGGAGGAGATCGTGGGTTCAAATCCCACATGGACCGTAAGATGGCTCGGTAGCTCAGTTGGTAGAGCAAAGGATTGAAGCTCCTTGTGTCGGCGGTTCGATTCCGTCCCGCGCCATTCATTTTTTATATTAGGTGCGGGTATAGTTTAGTGGTAAAACGAAAGCCTTCCAAGCTTTAGTCGCGAGTCCGATTCTCGTTACCCGCTTTATATGGGCCTATAGCTCAGCTGGTTTAGAGCGCACGCCTGATAAGCGTGAGGTCGATGGTTCAAGTCCATTTAGGCCCATTGGAGACTTACTCAAGTGGCTGAAGAGGCGCCCCTGCTAAGGGTGTAGATCGGGTTATTCCGGTGCGAGGGTTCGAATCTCTCAGTCTCCGTAATTAAAAAGTCTTAACGTAAGATTTTGAATCTGCGTTAGGACTTTTTTGTTTTTCATTATGTTCTGATAAAACAGCTTTAATTGCTTCTCATGTTGATGAAAGAAAGAGAAAAAGTATCTTTTGATTGGAGGGCTATAAAACAGTCTTATATTTAGTAAAAAATCTGAAGAGCGTAAGCAAGACATATTTAATGCTTCCAAGCTATATTTAAAGTAATAAAAATTGAATATCAAATCGTCTGACAGGTTACAAATAATATTTCAATGCTTCAATAATATCGTAAAAATTCAAAATTAAGGGCTGAAACCTGTAAGTAAAAATATATGAGGTCTTATATGTGTCTAATACTTCCAAAATCTGCGAATTTATAAAACTCAGAAAATAAATATTCTCAGAATTAAAAATTTGCGATATCAGAAGAGAAACTAAATAAAAAGGACTTAGTATCCAAATAACCGTAAATTAGCCTTATATCAGACAATATTGCAGGATAGGGGCTTATTTTGGCTAATAACAAGCTATAAAAATAGGCGATAGGCGATATAAAAAAGCAAAATAAAAAAATTGAAAAAAAGCCTTGCAATTTAGATTAATATCTATTAATATTAAATACGTTGTGATTGAGGGATCACATCGATGACTTAAAAGTTTTAAAAGATAAAAAAAGTTCTTGACTTTTAAAACTTGTTTAGTTATTATAATAAAGTGCTCTTCTTTAAGAGACATGACCCGTTGGTCAAGTGGTTAAGACACGGCCCTTTCACGGCCGTAACATGGGTTCAAATCCCGTACGGGTCATTTACCATTTTAATATATTTTGGTACTTACAGCTAATGGAGGATTACCCAAGTGGCTTAAGGGGACGGTTTTGAAAACCGTTAGGCGGTTCTGCCGCGCGTGGGTTCAAATCCCACATC
>NZ_JAEHNT010000066.1:0-5607 GCF_016742815.1 Lactobacillus sp. A27 | reverse complement strand
CAGAGGGTACAGAAGTTACAGTCGATGATAAGGGTAATGCAACAATTAAATACCCAGATGGTTCAAAGGATGAAATCCCAGGTGATAAATTAGTTAAGGGTGAAGATAGTGACTCAACTTCAGGCCAAACTGACGCTGGCAATATCACACCAAATATTCCAGGCGACAAGGTAACAGTCAAGGACCCAACTCACTTAACTGATGATGAAAAGAATCAGGTTAAGGATAACGTCGATAATGCCAACAAGGATAAGTTCCCAGCAGGCACTGAAGTTACAGTAGGCGATGATGGTACAGCAACGATTAAATACCCAGATGGTTCAAAGGACACCATACCAGGTGACCAATTAGTTCAAGGCCAAAAGGGCGACACAACTGATGCTGGTAACATTACGCCAACTGTTCCAGGTGGCAAGGTTACTGTTAAAGATCCAAGTCACTTAACAGATTCTGAAAAAGATCAAGTTAAGAAGAATGTGGAAGACGCTAACAAGGGTAACTTCCCAGCAGGCACTGAAGTTACAGTAGGTGCTGACGGTACAGCTACAGTAACGTACCCAGATGGTTCGAAGGATGTCATTGCTGGTACTGATTTAATCATCGCTGCTAAAGGCGAAGATGTTCTTGGAAGCAAGTATCATTCACACAAGAATGGTTCAAACTCTAGTCAAGCTGATAGAGTTAAGGGAGCTTCTACTGCTAATGGCAGCATCGCAAACGCTGGTAACAACCTAGGTGTTAAGGGTGAAAGTGATAATGCCATTGGTAATAACAAGGCTACTAGCTTAAAGACATTACCACAAACAGGCACTAAAGATACTTCAATTTTGGGTGTGCTTGGTATGCTTTTAGCTTCACTTGGTCTATTCGTATTTAAGAAGAAGCGCGATAAAGAATAATTTATAATAGTTTTTTATAAATTCTATTGGTAAAAGTATCTAGAGAAAGTTAATTCTCAGATTTAAAAAGACGATCGAAAACTTTTGAAAAATTGTTTTTGATCGCCTTTTTGTGTGAAATGAAAACAAGATTCTACGTAAGCGTAAAATAACCGAGTATCTAGATTAGTTTTAGATTTCAATTATGATTAATTTATCAATATTTTGGAGGTTATTCATATGTCAGAAAAAAAGCTAATCGTCCCTCTTGCTCGTGAGCCAAAAGCTAAAAAGTCTAAGCCAGCTCGTAATCATTTACTGCTTTCTTTAAAGAAAAATGACCTAGAATTAGACTTTCAATGTCATTAAGTTAAGCTATTGACATTGGAGAAAAAAACAATTAAAGCATCATTTGGCTTTAGATAGCCAATTTGATGCTTTTTTGCGTAGGCAAATAACCAGTCTATGAGTTCTTGTTTATTCTGATCTGCTGTTGTCATGTCGTTTAATAAGTCCTTTTTTGATATCACGTTCCATAAGTTGACGAACTATGTTCAGGTAGTCTTCTGGAATAGTGTAGCCATGATAGAAATATGGTACTTCACCATCGATAGAAATACCACCAGTTTCATCACCTTTAGGCGATGGACTAGGATTATCTGTCTTGCCACTTAAATAATCGGCTGATGTGTGTAGTACATCTGCAACTGCATCCCGTCCAGATAGTATTAAATGGACACAAGATCACGGCACAGATTATGTTGTGAACCATCGTGAAGACTTGGTAAAACAAGTAAGGAAATTAGGATATAAGTATGTTGATTACATCCTAGAATTAAAGGATTTAGATGGTCATTGGAAAGAAATGTGTGAGTTAATTAAACCAGAGGGACACATTGTTTCAATTACTGAAAATCATCGTCCAATAAATTTAAGGTTGCTTACCAAAAAGAAAGCACACTTTTCGTGGGAATGGATGTATACTAAATCCTATTATCAAACTGAAGATATGATTAGTCAGCATGATATTTTAAACAAAATTGCCCAGATGTTAGATAATGGCAAACTTAAATGCACTATGACTAAGTCATTAGAACCCTTAAATGCAATAAATTTACGAAAGGCTCATAAATTAGTAGAAAGTGGTCATATGACCGGTAAAGTTGTGGTTTATGACTGGGAAAACTAAGCATTAATAGAAAGCTCGCAATTAATTTTGCAGGCTTTTAATTTAAAAAATATGCTATAATTTAGATAAAGAAAAAGGAGATCCAAAGACCTCCTTTGCAGCCCGCTTTAAGAGCGGTGGTCGATATTATAAAAACGTTGAAAACGTCGCCCTATAACTCGCCAAAGTTATTACATTGAGCGGCGTTTTTATTTTTTGTCGTGATGATGGTCGATGTAAGTTAGCAGAGCTAACACAAACGTACCGAACAAAAGCATTAAGGAAATACTCTCGTAAACCGACATGGTTGAACCCTTTCTGTAGTATATTGACCATAGGCCTCACCTCCGGGAGGAAAAACAACCGCCGCTCATAAAACTTTCTGCAGTAATATTATACCGAAACTTTGTTTGCGAAAAAAGACGAACAAGTAAAAAAGCTTGCGATATGCGGGCTTTTCTTGTATCTAAGGTTCTTTAAACTGATTAATATCAACGCCTTCAAGTTTAAGCAACTGAATTTTCTTATCAATTCCACCGCCATAACCAGTTAAATTGTGATTAGCACCAACAACGCGGTGGCAAGGTATGATAATGCAAATATGATTTCTACCAATAGCACCACCGGCTGCTCGAATAGGTAAGTGGTCCTTATCTTTTGCAGCCTATACGGCAATGTCTTTATAAGTAGTTGTCATCCCGTAAGGAATTTTTAGTAATGCTTGCCAGACTCTTTTTTGAAAATCAGTACCGATCAAATGTAATTGAGGAGTAAAATCTGGTTCTTTGCCTTGAAAATAGATATCTAACCATTTTTTAGTAGAAGCTAAATATTTATTTCCTCCTTCTGAATACTCTTTATCAAGATTGTCACCGTAGTAGCGATCAGTATCTAGCCATAAACCAATAAGTCCTTGTTCATTACTAGCGAGCAATATTTTGCCAATAGGTGAATTATAGTAAGAAACTGTTTGCATGTTTTTTCTCCTATGATAAAAATAAGATGCTACCATCGATTATGATTGGTAGCATCTTATTAATCTAATTTATTTTCTTAGCTTGTGCACCTTATGTGCTAGCACCATTTCTTTATTGCGATCTTCATAGATCATATCCTTGATGTAATTCCATGGGATTAACAAAGGCGTTTTGCTATTTTTACGGAAAATGAAGTCTGCGTGTCGTCTTTCCAAGTGACGCAAATATCTTTTAGCATTTTGAATCTTAGTATGGTGTTCCAAATGCAATCGTGGTTCGAAATCGACGATTTTGTGTTCAGCGTTGAAAATAGGTCTAACTTTATGGTGCCAGTTCTCAGCACTAGAGATATGATCGCTGACCTTTTTTCCGGCTTCTACGATATTCTCTTTGGTTGCTGGACTTTTCTGATCCTTAAACTCCCCATGTGGATCTAGATAGTAGTTGCCCAAACCATCTTGACGATAAAGTCGTATTTTCTTGAATGTCTTATTTTTCTTGTCCATTCTTACTTCGATAACGTCACCATTTTTGTGATTCATTAAATACATGTGATGTTTTCTAGTGTAATTTGCACTTTTCATGATCAGAAATCTCACCTCTACATTAATTATTCTGAAACGATATTATACCAGTATTTTAACTATATTTTTAATTTAATGGTATAAAAGTTGCTATTTTTTTAGGAAATTAGACGAAAGGATGTAGTGTTTAGTTGTTATTTTCTATACGCCAGCATAATAAAAGGTATTCCCCTTTTTCCGGCTGAAGACTATTAAGTAATCACTAACTTATACTAAAATCGTTTAAAGCCGGGAGAAAAGGTGTTACGCTTAAGTAGGACGAGGTTATAGAATAGTTATTTTAAAGTAATTAATTGTATACAAAAACATGCTTAGCTTCGGAAAAGCTAAGCATGATGTCCCATAATATGAGTCGCTTGCAATTTATCTTGCAAGCGGCTTTTATTTTAGAAAAAATAATAAATATTGCAAGAGTATTGATTTCTGTTTTTGTACAGAAAATAAAATTTATTTATTTTTAATTGAAGCTGGCTATCTGCATTTTACTGAGGAATATTAATTAGCTGATACCGCTACTTGCCGTCATGCTGTTTTAGCTGCTTTCAAAAAAGAATTTCCGCGCAGTAGTCGTGCGTATTTAATCGCTAAATAGTATACTTTTCAGTAAAGAAAACTATTTAGTACAAGTCAGAAAGGAAGTCTTTTCATTGAAATATGCAGAAAAGTCACCCGCATTGTGGAATGCCATTCATCACGAAGAAGAGCGCCAACAAAACACGATTGAATTAATTGCTTCTGAAAATATTGTTTCTGATGCAGTTCGTGAAGCTCAAGGTTCAGTTTTAACTAACAAATATGCCGAGGGCTATCCTGGTCGACGCTATTATGGCGGTTGTCAATACATTGATCAAGTTGAACAACTTGCTATTGATTATGCTAAAAAATTATTCAATGCTAAATTTGCTAATGTTCAACCCCACTCTGGTTCACAAGCAAATATGGCTGTTTATCAAGCTTTGCTGAAGCCAGGCGATGTAATCCTTGGCATGGGCATGGATGCTGGCGGTCATTTAACTCACGGTGCCAAAGTAAACTTCAGTGGTAAAGAATATAGATCTTATAGTTACGGATTAAATGTTGAAACTGAAGAGCTTGATTTTGATGCTATTCGTCAGATCGCCTTAGATGTTCATCCCCAATTGATCGTTGCTGGTGCTTCTGCATACAGCCGAATTATTGATTGGCAAAAATTCCGTGAAATTGCCGATGAGGTTGGCGCCTATTTAATGGTTGATATGGCCCATATTGCTGGTTTGGTAGCAACTGGCCAACATCCTAGTCCTATTCCAGTAGCTGATGTAGTGACGACTACTACGCATAAGACCTTGCGTGGTCCTCGCGGCGGCATGATTTTATCTAATAGTTTAGAAATTGGTAAAAAGATTAATTCAGCTTTGTTTCCAGGTATTCAAGGTGGTCCTTTAGAACACGTAATTGCCGGAAAAGCGCAAGCTTTTTATGAAGACTTACAGCCACAATTTACCGATTATATTAAACAAGTAATCAAAAACGCTAAGATAATGGCAGAAACTTTTGCTAAGTCTGACAATATTCGTGTAGTTTCTGGTGGTACTGATAATCACTTAATGATTATTGATATTACAGATACTGGGTTAACGGGTAAAGATGCACAAAACTTGCTTGATTCAGTTCATATTACAACCAATAAAGAATCAATCCCTGGTGATCAGCGCAGTCCTTTTGTAACTAGTGGTTTAAGAATTGGTACACCAGCAATTACTAGCCGCGGTTTTGATGAAGAAGACGCTAAAAAGACAGCTGGATTAATTATTGAGATTTTGTCTAATCCAGAAGATGAAACAACAATTGAACACGTTAAACAAGAAGTTAAAGAATTAACGCAAAAACATCCAATTAATTAATTTGAATAGAAAATAAACAGTTCTAGTTTTTTGCCAATGTCATTAAGTTAAGACATTGACAATTAAGGGTGCTTTTTTAGAGATCGAATCATTTGGATTCGATCTCTTTTTTTGTAT
>NZ_JAEHNT010000006.1:0-47228 GCF_016742815.1 Lactobacillus sp. A27 | reverse complement strand
AAAAAAGCTGACTGCTAGGTCAGCTTGGCCCTATCCATCCCCGCATTAAAATACGGGGATTTTCGGGCGTTTTTCATTAAAATGATCCACATTTTTAATACCAGCTAGGCTTATCTCCTTCAGTACCTGGCTTACCTAAGCCAATTGATTCGCCAACGTCTTCTTTAGGATTCTTGATCAAATGATAAACATATGCGGCAACTGACTTACGTGATACTTCAGTATCCTTGATTGGTTCACCCTTCTTAGACTTTTCATAATCTACTTCATCTTTATTGTCCATCCAAGTTGGACGAATAATGGTGTAGTCTAAGCCAGATTCTTCAATTCTCTTAGCAGCCTTGGCATATTCAGTAATGTAGTCACCTAAAGTTTCCTTGTTCCATTCACCAAACTTGCCTGGAACTTCATCATAAATGCCCAAAGTAGAAATCCAAATCAATCTCTTAACGCGGGCATTCTTCATTGCTTCAATAACGGCTTCTGCTTCAAGATCAATATCATCTTTGCCGCCTAAGTTAGCGTAAACAATGTCTTGGCCCTTCATAGCTTTTTCAAGTTGTGCGGCATCAGTTGCGCTGCCTTCAAAGATTGTAGCTTGATTCTTTTTATCTTCCATACGCTTAGCATTACGTAAAAATAATGAAGGTTGAACTTCTTTATCTGCAAACAAAAATCTTTCAGCAATTTGGGCTACTTGTCCGTGAGCACCAAGTACTACAACTTTAACCATAATTTTTCTCCTTTTTAATTATTTACAAAATTCTTTAATCAAATCTAATAGCTTAAGGCTACGCACTGCATAGCTATCGTGTGTTTGACGTGGCATAATAACTAATCTCGCATTGGGCATAAATTGACTATACCAGCGAACGTGTTCCACCTTAACCCAATCTCTTTCTCCAACTACACAAAGTGTTGGTATCGTGATTTTCTTCAAATCATCAACAGAGATAAAGGACTCGGTTAATTCGACACGACTATCACGATCAAGCTTCAAAAAGCGGTGAAACCCTTCAGTTAAGTAGTGGTATGGACGAATGCCGGCACCATTAACAAATACCCCAGCAACAATCATTTTCTTAAAAATTGTTGGATATTTTCTAGCTAGCATCATCGCAACTAATCCACCTGCATCAAAACCGAAGCAGTAACATCCTTCGATGCCTACTTGCTTAATAAAGGCATAAACGTCTTCCACTTCAGTATGATAGTGTTCCGCAATATCACCTTCACTTAATCCATGACCACGCATATCGAGTACATAAACCGTGTAATAAAGAGAAAGTGGGGCAACGATTTTATCAAACATGCCCCCATCTAGATGGTGACCATGTAAAAGAAGCAAAGGTGCCCCTTTGCCTAGTTTATGATAATAAAATTCGATGCCATTAACTTTTTCTTTCATAAAAACCTCTCTTATTGAGCGTCACTATCACGCAAAGCTGAACGATCTAGCTTTTTACGCATCTTTTCTTCTTCACGATCTTTCATAATAGTTTTAATGATCTTGTGCCATACACGATAATTACCGCGAAAATTATCCGCTACCTTCTTAAAGTTAGGTTGGTGAATAATACTGCCTTTTCTTTGCCAATAATGATAATACGGCTTTTGAGTATAGTACACACCTCTAGCTACTGAAGTATATTTAACGTTAAAAATCTGATCCTCTAATAAAGAGATATCACGATCAAATCTTAAGTGATATTTATTGATAATCGCTGTTTTATAAGCTTTGTTCCAGCTATATCCCTTCATTGGTGAACCAAATACATTAGTTAATTTAAGGTAAGTTTCACCACGTGTTAAAAATCCACCTTCTGGGTGGCCAACAACACGTTCTTTTTTATCAGGGTAATCAATCCAATAACCGCATGATACAAGATTTACATTTGGATGTTCTTCAAAGGCATTAATAAAGAATGCAGTATAGCCTGGATCTACCCAATCATCGCCATCATGAAAGGTGACATATGGCGTGTCGATATATTTTATACCAACATTACGTGCGTCAGAAGGCCCTCCATTTTCCTTTTGAATTAATTTGAAATATGGAAAACGGGAGGCATAGCTTTGCGCTACCTCAACCGAATTGTCAGTTGAGCCATCATCAACCACAATTAGCTTAAATGCTTTATTAACTTGCTTAAGCAAAGCATCGAAAGCACGTGGCAAGTATTGTGCCGTATTATAAACCGGCATAATAATAGTTAACTTTGGCACTTGTAACATAATGTCCCCCTTTATTGCTACTTATTATATCATCTTTAAGAATCAGTTCGAAATTAAGAAAGTTTTAGAATATGCTCCTATTAAATTTTTAAAAATTTCTAGTATAATGAGGCGTATTAAACAGAATATATTTTCGATGAAGAGGAAGAAGATTAATCATGAAAAAATCACTTACATTAATTACGGCAATTTTGCTTAGCGTTGTCGCGATACTTTCTTTTGGCAAAAAACAGACAGTACTCGCTGACGACGACACCCCAGTGGTCACTCTGGGAACATCTTTAACCGAATCACAAAAACAAGGTACTCTGAAAACCTTAACTGCTCCATTAAATGGCGGCAATTATCAAACCATTACAGTTACTGGTTCAGACCTAGTTAAATATTTAAACCCATCTGGTGATAATTTCACCACTTCATCTGGTGTTTGGTCCAGTGCAATGATTCAAAAAACAAATAGTGGCTCTGGAATCAACGTTAAAATTTTAGACTATAACGGTAAAAACAATATCACAACTATTACCGCTAACCAATACAAAAATGCAGCTTTAACCGCAGGAATTACTGATGCTAATATTTATGTAACCAGTGCTATTCCGATTGATGGTTCTGGTGCTTTAGCCGGTGTTTATGCCTCATATGCTAAAAACGGTAATGCTTTAAATCAAAAACAAGTTAATGCAGCTCAAGATGAAATGAATACTTTGAGTGGCATTACCCAAGACAACAAGGGCAAAAAAGGTTATTCTGATGCTCAATTGAACAATGCGGTTGCTGGCGCCAAATCAGAAATGGCTAAACAAGGACAAAATATTTCTGACAGCCAAATTCGTGATATTGTGAATAATCAAATTAATATTAATCACTTAGGCAACACCATTAACAACAATCAAAAGAATCAAATTATTAATTTGTTAATTGAAATTCGTGATTCTGGTGCTTTAAAGAATGGAGATTTTAAAGGCCAAGCTGCTAAGCTTTCTAACCAAATTGAAAATGGTGCTAAGAACATCTTCAATAAATTCAACACTCCTGAAAACCGCAATCTTTTCCAACAAATTTGGGATAGCATTGTCAATTTCTTCAGTGGTTTGTTTAAGTAAACAAAAATACCTGATTTTTTGAAATCAGGTATTTTTTTATGCTTTTTACATTTTATTGTCCATATAGCGATTTAATTCATGATCCACAAATTCATTGCCTCGATTATTGGCGTGGCCTTTAGTCCATTCAAATGTACTATCTGGGAAATGCTTAAGCAAACGATCAAGTTCTTGCCATTCTGCCACATTTTTTAAAGGTCCGCCAGAACGCTTCCAACCGCGTTTCTTCCAACCGGCTAACCAGTGCTGATTAATTGCATTTAAAACATACTTAGAATCTAGCACAAACAATAAATGCTTTTCATTAAAGCCAAGCTCAATTAGTTTTTTCAAAGCATTAATCAAAGCAGTCTGTTCCATCTTATTGTTAGTTGCACCATATTCACCGCCTGAATCATGAACTTCTTGATCATCCCATTCAATCAAATAAGCCCACGCTGCTTTATCAGTTTTCTTAACATGGCCGCCCTTATATACGCCTGTATTACGAGTACCGCCATCAGTATAAGTCACTGCAAAAAACTCTACGGTTGAATGCGCCGTTACTTTTTTAGCTTGTGGCTTATTTTTTACTCTATTACTTTCTTGTTTAATCTTGGCAATGGCATTTTGCAAGGTATCTTCACCCTTTTGCAAAATATCTCCCTGAGTCCCATTGTTTAAACCTAGATAGTCAGTCGCATCAGTAATATTTTCAAATGACTTATACTCTGCTCCGGAAAAACCATCTACCTGCTTTTTTGCATCATCCCACGTGCGGTAGACGCCTGGTACACGACCATTTTTTACAGCATAAAACTTCATGATTCACCTCAAAAACAAAAAATCTCTACCCAATGTTAAAATATAATTATTATTCATTATAGGGAATTATGTAAGAAGGTGGCAAAAATGTTCTTTAACTCCAAAAAATATGCCGAAGAAGCTGAAAAGAACCATAAATATGATCTAAAACAAGAACCCAGCATGTTTAACATGATCTCATTAGGTCTGCTTGCTTCCTTTGCCCCTACACGTATCTTTCTCAAGTTACGCAAACGACACATCGAAAACAAGGCAGTAATTCAAGAAAGTTCAGTAAAGCAAGTTCCTATTATTTACTTCCATGGCTTTCGCGGTGGAGATTACACTACTAATGTAATGGTTCATCAAGCAATGCATGATAAGGGAACCGATAAATTTTTAAAGGTTACGGTTGATTTATTAGGCAACTTCAAATTAGAAGGTACTTGGTCCGGCGATGAGCATCCTATTGTACAGGTTGCCTTTCGTCAAAGAATTGTGGGAATTTACGGCATTGATTATTATCTTAGCTTTGTTTTACCCTTTCTTTCTAAAAAATATCACTTCAAAAATTATATTGCTGTAGCTCACTCTTTAGCCTGTCCTTGCATCATTAGAACGGAAATGAAGCATGCCTCTAGTAAAACTTTCCCTCATTTAATTAAATGTGCGTTAATTGCCGGCCCCTTTGACGGTGTTACTTATCTAGGCGATATCCCTAACGTAAATATTCTTAATGAGAATGGCCGTCCTAGTGTCATGAATCCTCATTATTTATATTTGCTTTTTAATCGCCGAAAATTCAATTCAAATATTTCAGTGCTAAATATCTACGGCAATGTTCTTGATAACACTAACACTGATAAATTTATTTCTGTAGTTTCAGCTAAAAGCATCCGCTACATTTTGGCTCCTAAAGCACATTTCTACCAAGAAGTAGAAGTTCGCGGCAAAAATGATGCAGAACATAGTTGGATGCATGATAATCCATTCGTTATTGATATTGTTGATAAATTTCTCAATTTAAAAAAATAGACTGTATTTGGGAGGAAGAACATGGTCTGGTGGCATGATTTTATCAGAATTATCTTTATTACTAACACACTCCTTGCTTTTTACATCGTTTTCCACCGAAGGCGATCAGTTTCTACAACTTGGGCCTGGTTAATTATTTTGCTTATTTTTCCAGTAGTTGGTCTTACTCTTTATGCATTTTTCGGCCGGGGTATTTCCCAGGAAAATATTTTTTCAATTAATAAGCAACACCACATTGGCTTACGCAACGTTCAAAAATCAATTGCTAAAGCACCCAAAGAAGTCAGCCCCTCTGACACTTCTAAATTAGGCGAAATCGCGATTCATTTTTTTAACCGCAATAATGAATCTCCTCTCACCAAAAACAACAACGTGGAACTCTATACTGAGGGTGAAACCTTCTTTCATGATTTGCTCAAAGACATAGTTCGAGCAAAGAAAACTATCAATGTAGAGTTTTATACTTTTTATAGCGACAATATTGGTAACCGTGTTTTACAACTTTTAATCCAAAAGGCTAAACAAGGTGTAAAAGTACGAGTTATCTATGATGCCTGGGGATCAATGGGTGCAACCAAGGCCTGGTTTGATCAATTACGCAAAGCCGGCGGAGAGGTTTTGCCTTTTATTACTTCCAGAAATATGATCACTAGATATCGAATTAACTATCATTTGCACCGTAAGATTGTTGTAATCGATGGGCGTATTTCCTGGACTGGTGGCTTCAATATCGGTGATCAATACTTAGGAAGGAAAAAGAAATTTGGTCATTGGCGTGATAGTCAGGTGCGCATCGTCGGCTCTGCTTCTTTGTTATTGCAAGAGCGATTCGTGATGGACTGGAACGCTTCAATCAAACGTCCTGAACAAATTATTCGCTTTAACGATACGCTTTTCCCTGATCTTGATGAAAAAAAGATCCATCGCGGAGATGTTGCTACACAGATCATTTCTGATGGCCCTGACCGTTATATTCCCTATATGCGTAACGGTATGATGCGCTTAATGCAGCTAGCGAGAAAAAGATTATGGATTCAAACACCTTACTTAATTCCTGACGATGCCGTCTTTGCCACATGGCAAACTATCGCTATGTCTGGTGTCGATGTGAGAATCATGATCCCGTGCAAGCCCGATCACCCTTTTATTTACCGGGCTTCTCAATGGTATGCCAATGAGCTTACACGCTGCGGCGTAAAAATTTATATTTATGAAGACGGCTTCTTACATGCCAAGACTACTATCATCGATGATTATTTTTCTACCGTTGGTTCGATGAATCAAGATTATCGTTCATATGATCTTAACTTTGAAGACAATGCCATTTTCTATGATAAAAAATTTACTAAAAAAATGATCGAAGTTTTTGAAGCAGATATGAAAAAGTCTCACTTGCTTACTCACGAGGAAATAAAAAAGCAAGGTCGTATATTACGAACCTTGCAAAGTTTTTCACGGATGCTTTCCCCAATCTTATGATTGGATTTCAACGGGAATATTTTTACCTATATATTTTTGCAATGCGGCAATAACTTCGTTAACTTGAATTCGAAACCGCATCATATATGCCTTATTATTGTTAGTTCTAAAAATGGCCATTACTAATGGCTTTTTAGGATTAGGGACATTAATTAATGTGACACTAGAGATTTCATCGTACTTAACCGTTCGCTTAAAGTAACCTGAAACCACCATTTTTTTAGGACTAAAACCTGAAAAACCATCAACTATGCTAATTAACAAGAATAAGGCTAAAAATACGTTTAAACCTGGATCACCTTTTTCAATGTAGTTCCAGGTAAAACCTAACCAAATAAAAATAATTGCCCAAACGATTGAGGAGATACGATAGTGTCCACGAAATTCTACTTTAGCTTGCCAATACCAACTGTAGCAAGCATAAGCTAGCATCAATATATTAACTACAATGTAAAAATAAGACATATAAGCCATAAAAATCCCCTCAAAAAATTTATTTCTTTTAATTATAACAAAGACAGGATTCATAATTAAACAAACAGATTATAGAACAGAGGCATAAACTATGAAAAAATCTGATTTAATAGAATTGCAACAAGAAATTGATAAAGCAAACCACATCGTTTTTTTAACCGGCGCAGGTGTCTCAACTCATTCAGGCATTCCTGATTATCGTTCAAAAAATGGGATTTATAACGGCGTGCAAGAAAGTCCGGAAAATATTCTTAGTGAAAGCACTCTTTACAACCGTCCAGGATTTTTCTACCAATTTGTAATGAATAATATGTATTTCCCAGACGCTAAACCCAACCTAATCCACCAAAAAATCGCTCAAATTTGCAATCAAAAAGGTGATCTTATTACCCAAAATATTGATTGTTTGGATACGAAAGCCGGAAATAAACACGTGACAGAGTTTCATGGAAATCTATATAATATATATTGTACTAAATGTCACCATTCAATTTCTTACGAAAAATATTCTCAAAATTACATCCATCAAAATTGCGGTGGCATTATTCGACCAGACATAGTACTATATGGTGAATCAATTAAGCCTGAAACTTTAACTAAATCCGTTGAAATTATGCAAAAATCTGATTTAGTTATTATTTGTGGGACAAGTTTTGTAGTTTATCCATTTGCTCAACTTTTGGCCTATCGCAATGAGAAAGCAAAGATTTTTTCCATTAACAAAACTAAGATTCCTGCATCAGGAATTAAACAAATTATTGGTGACGCTCTTGATGTATTTAAAATATTGAATTAATATAACATTTAATATTTTCAAAGTGAAAATTTATGTAGGTGGTGAAAACATGGTAGAGGTTTTTTATTATGATTATGTGACGATCAAACCATGGACTTACTTTTTAACAGCTTCCAGATTTGGTTTGACTTACGTAGGGCTCAAAGGTGACAAAAGCGTTTCTCCCATTTTTAGCTTTTATCCTCACCGAATGCTTGTACATGATCCTAAAAAATTAGCTCCATATATTGAACAATTAAAAGAATATTTCGCTGGAACAAGAAAAAAGTTTGATGTTCCGATTGATATTTCTGAATTTGGCACTGAATTCCAAAGAAAAACATTACAAGTTGTGCAAAATCTTCCATATGGTTTTACAGCCAGTTACGGTGATATTGCAACATCATTACCTAACGCTACTTCTGCACGCGCAGTAGCACATGCGGTAGCGTTAAATCCTGTTTTGATTTTTATTCCAGACCACAGAGTTATTCTCTCCAATAATCAAGTGGGAACTTATCGTCTAGGACAAAAAGAAAAAGTTAGGTTAATTGATTTAGAAAAGAGTCATATGCATGGCAATCTTTAAAATGTATGCCCCATTTTTTGACCTAGGCAACTGGACTCATGTTTTAACCAGTGGTAAAGATTGGATGATTATCCTAACCCTGATTTTAATGGAATGTTTGCTTTCCGTTGACAATGCCGTAGTTTTAGCAGCACAAACGCAAGTGTTGCCTACAAAAGCAGAAAAGGAAAAATCATTATTATATGGTTTATGGGGTGCCTACCTTTTCCGCTTTATTGTTATCGGAATTGGAACATATTTAATTCATTTTTGGGAAATTAAATTAGCTGGTAGTATTTATTTATTCTACCTAGCTTTTAAGTTTTTCTATGATCAGCGTCACCCTAAACAAGCCGCTGAACGTGAAAAAGAAAAGGAAGAGCGTGAGGCCGCTCACCATAAAGGAAAGAAAAAGAAGAAACACGTTTTGTCTTTATTCTGGCGAACGGTTATCTCAATTGAATCCATGGATATCGTATTTTCTATCGACTCAGTTCTGGCGGCATTAGCTGTCTCAAGTAATCCTGTCGTAGTTTTAATCGGTGGAATGATCGGTATTCTCTGCATGAGAGGGGTTGCCGAAATAATTATTAAATTAATGGATATCATCCCTGAATTACAGCCAATGGCTTATCTATTAATTGGGATTATCGCCTTAAAATTACTTTTAGCACTTCCACCTCTTCGTTTTGAATTACCAAACATGGTTTTCGCCATCATTGTTTTTACTATTTTAACTTTGACTATTCTTTTCCACTTCTGGCGTGTTAAACGTCATGGACATAAGCATATTTAAAATAAAAAAGCTTATCTGTTATGATAAGCTTCTTTATTTACTTCAATTTCTTTTCTACATATTTCTTCAAAACAACCGCTTGATTATGTTCCCTATTTTTAGCCCCATAAAGAAAGAGTACATCACCTATTTTCAATTTCTCTTGTACAGTTTTGATAAACTCAGGCATAAAATCATTGGCATCTAATTCTGTAATATACTTTTGTTCAAATTCCGGGAACTTCTCATCCTCATGATTAAACCATTTTCTTAAATCATTTGTCGGTCCAATCTGCTTATCCCATTCATCCAGGGCCGCTTTAACTTTGCTTATTCCTCGTGGCCACATACGATCAACTAATATTCTATAGCCAGCAGGTTGCTCATGATCATAAATTCTTACTAATTTTATTTCACTCATTTGAAAGAATCCTCTCTTTTAGATTAGTCTATAACTAAGATTAAAAAATTTAAACCAGAAAGGCGTTAAATGAACTACACAAATTACTTTACTAATCGTCCAACTGATGAAATTACACACGATTTAATTGGACGACCTCTTATTTATAATGAGGGAAAAGAAAAATTAGGTGGCTATATTGTCGAGGCTGAAGCGTACATGGGCAAAGATGATCGTGCAGCCCACTCTTATGGCGGTCATCGCAGTCCCGCTAACGAAGGACTTTACCGCCGCGGCGGCACCATTTATATCTACGCACAAAGACAATATTTCTTTTTTGATGTTGCCTGTCAAGAAGAAAATGAACCACAAGGGATTCTTATCAGAGCAATTGAACCTGTTTGGGGAATTGATACTATGATTAAAAACAGAAACGGCAAAAGCGGCGTTTTGCTTACTAATGGCCCAGCCAAAATGATGCAGGCTTTTGGAATACACGACAAGAATTGGAATTTGCATTTTCTTTCTGATTCTCCATTTATAATTGATCTTGAAGACAAACACAGAAAACCTGCCCAAGAGATTATTGCAGATAAACGCGTGGGTATTAATCAATCTGATCCTATTTGGGCTAATAAAAAACTACGTTATTACGTAGCTGGAAATCCTTACGTTTCAGATATGAAAAAGAGAAATTATGCTAAAGATAATGGATGGACTTGACATATTTTAATTTTTCTTTTATTATCTTTCCATAGTTAAATAATTTTCCAATGCAATAGAGGTTGCGACAACCACAAGATAATTCAGAGTCCGCGAAGACAATGAAGGTTATCTTAGGGCTGCCGCCGAAATGGATTTAACATTCGCGTGTTGATCTGTTGGGCTATAGAACAATATTCTATAGACTGTCCTGGTTAGTCCCCAGGGAGCGCTATAAGATTTGGTTTTAATACTGATGATTATGACCTCGTTGCTGATGAAGCACCGAGGTTTTTATTTACGCTTTATTGTATTGGCTTTATGTTGAAAACATTGGAGGGTTTTTCATTGAAGTCAAGATTTAGATGGATTGCAGCATTACTAACAATCCTGATCGGTTTATTTATTGGATTCAGCTTTAACAGCCGAGAGACTCAAGCTGCTAAAAAAGATTCCAGCGTATTAAAAATAGGTATGGAAGCTAACTATCCACCATACAATTGGACTCAACCTAAGAAGACAAACGGTGCTGTGCCAATTGATGGCTCAAATTCTTATGCAAATGGTTATGACGTTCAAATCGCCAAAATTATTGGTAAGAGACTTCACAAAAAAGTTGTGGTTGAAAAGACTCAATGGGATGGTTTATTACCTGCTTTAACTTCCGGCAAAATTGATTTAATCATCGCTGGTATGAGTCCTACTGCTGAAAGACGTAAGGCTATCAACTTTTCAGAGCCATACAGAAAGAGTACTTTCGTTGTTATTACCAATAAAGCAAGTAAATACTCAAATGCTAAGAAATTATCTGATTTTAAGGGTGCTAAGTTAACTGCTCAACAAGGTACTTTGCACTACGATTTAATCAAGCAATTAAAGGGTGCTAAGCGTGAACCAGCTATGCGTGACTTCTCAGCCATGCGTCAAAGTTTAGCTTCTGGTACCATCGATGGTTATGTTGCAGAAGACATCGAATTCGAAAGTTACCACAGCGTTAACCCTAACATCATTGCCGTTAACTTGAACAAGATGGCTGGTTTCCACGTTGATCATGATGATTCCGTAACTAGTATTGGTGTTAAAAAGGGCAACACTAAATTACTTAACGAAGTTAACGCTACTTTAAGAACTATTTCTAACAAAAAGCGTGATCAATTGATGTCACAAGCCGTTAAGGAACAACCTAAGGCTGGTAACGAAACTAAGAAGGAAAACTGGTTAGTAACTACCTGGAAGCAATACGGTGGCATGATCATGTCCGGTATTGGTATGACTTTACTTTTAGCCTTAGTTGGTACTATTGTTGGTTTCTTTATCGGTTTGCTTGTAGGTATCGTTCGTACCATCCCTACCCCAACTACTCGCGGTAAGCGTTGGGCTTTAAACTTCGTAAAATGGTTATTATCAGTTTACGTTGAAATTTTCCGTGGTACTCCAATGATGGTTCAGGCCGCTGTAATTTACTACGGTATTGCTCAATTCTGGCACTTAAACTTAAACAGAACTATTGCCGCTTTAATCATTGTTTCAATCAATACTGGTGCCTACCTTGCCGAAGTTATCCGTGGTGGTATTATTTCTACTCCAGAAGGACAATTTGAAGCAGCTAGTGCACTTGGTATGACTCACAACCAAAGAATGTGGCACATCATCTTGCCTCAAGCTATTAGAAACTGTTTACCATCAATCACCAACGAATTTATCGTTAACATCAAGGATACTTCAGTATTGAGTATCATCTCAGTTTCTGAATTGTTCTTCGTTGGTACTACTATTGCCAGTCAATCATTCAAGTTCTTCCCAACTTACTTAATGATTTCAGCAATCTACTTAATTTTGACATTTACTATTACCAGAATCTTCAACTTTATTGAAAAGAAACTTGAAGGTAAAAAGAACTACAACTTGATGGCTAACCAAGTTCAAGTTGGTACTCCAAAAGATGCGGAGGCAAACAATTAATGACTGAATCAAACGAAGTAATTTTAAGTTTAAAGCATATGCAAAAGTCCTATGGGGCTCACAAGGTATTGAAGGACATTTCTTTCGATATCAACAAAGGCGAGATCGTGACCATCATTGGTCCTTCCGGTGGTGGTAAGTCTACTACCCTTCGCTGCATCAACTTGCTCGAAGAACCTACTGGTGGCGAGATCGATTTCCACGGTGAAAACATTTTGGCACCTGGTTACAACCGTAATACCTTTAGATCCAAGGTCGGCATGGTATTCCAGCAATTCGACTTATTCGAAAACAAGAATGTTTTGGAAAACTGCATGATCGGCCAAGAATTGGTCCTCAAGCGTTCAAAAGACGAAGCACGTAAGATTGCTATGGAGAACCTTAAAAAGGTTGGTATGGATCCATTTATCAAGGCTAAACCACAACAATTATCTGGTGGTCAACAACAGCGTGTTGCTATTGCCCGTGCGATTTCAATGAATCCAGAAGTTTTATTGTTCGACGAACCAACTAGTGCCCTTGACCCAGAAATGGTTGGCGAAGTACTAGACGTTATGCAAAAGCTTGCTACAACCGGTTTGACGATGGTGATCGTTACCCACGAAATGGGCTTTGCCAAGAGCATTTCAGACCGTGTATTGTTCATCAGTGACGGTATCATTACTGAACAAGGTTCACCTGATCAAATCTTTGATCATCCAAAGAACGAAAAAACACAAAAGTTCCTGAGTAACTTCAGAAAAATGGACTTTTAAAATTTTAAAAGCAGAGAAGTTTGATTACTTCTCTGCTTTTTTAGTTTATAATTAATAAAAAATTAATTGGAGGAATATTTATGAATGAAAGAGTGTATTACTTCGTCAAATCGTATGATGAAGATTTACCAAAACCACCCGCAGAAAGTTTTGGTCAAATTTTAAACGAAACCTACTTGCATCCCTTCGATTGGAGCGCAAGAACCACTCGTAAGTCCTACTGGTGGAGCGTCTTAACCAACTTCATTATTGCCATTTTAGCTATTGTAGTTGGCTTCTATGCTTTCAATGAAGGCCTTAATCCGGGTATCAGAGTAATCGACGCTGTGGTTGCGATTGCTATCTATGTCTGGGTATTTCTAGCTGGTCTTGGTCAAATGATCCGTCGTTTGCATGACGTTGGCTACAGCGGCTACTGGTACTGGGCTACCTTCACTGGTTATGGCACAATGTTTATGTTTTACTTAGTACTTCAACCATCTGTCCAACACAAGGTTAAATGGGGCAAGTACTTGTTCAGCGATCAAGATTATCCTGAGGACGGCGCAAAAAGTAATGTTCCTATACCAACTATTGGTCAAATCTTGAAGGAACACTTCTTTGACTGCTTCAAGTGGGATGCTAGATCTACTAGAACCTCATTCTGGGTAGGTACTGCAATTAGCCAAGTTATCATGACAATCGGCGTACTTGCTTGTTACCTACTTGCTTTCATGCTTTTAGCTCCTTTCAGCGTTACTGAATTTGATTCTGGCGATGCCAAGGTAATCGGTGTAATCTTCATCATTTTTATTATTTTCTTTATTGCAGCAGCTATTTGGGCCTTTTTAGCACAATTAGGTCACACTGTTCGTCGTCTGCACGACGCAGGCTTTAACGGTGGTTGGTGGTGGCTGGGCGTAATTCCTTACGTTGGTCAACTGTTGCTAGCATTCTTGCTCTTCCACCCTACTGTCCAAAATGAAGTTAAATGGGACAAATATTTATTTGATCCAGAAGATCGAATTAGATAGATCAAAATTAAAAAGATCATTCCTATATGGGGATGATCTTTTTAAAACTCATTTTCTATTTTAAATTGAGTTTACAAAAAATAGCGCTTTTTTACGTTTTAAATAATATCCTTATTTTCCTTAATGCGAGCTAATTTCCAGCCCGTATCAAAATACATCTTGCGCGTTTGACGCAAATCATCATAATCACTTTGTAAACTATCAATGGCATCCTGTAAGCTCTTATTTTGCTTTCTAATCGCATTTAGCTCAGGATCATTGATCACACCCTTAAGGTGTACTTGAGCCGCTAAATAGCGCCGACGATGCTCAAATTCTTCTCTCAAAGTACCCAGCGCATCTTCATACTTAACTAGCTTTTTATTGATCTCAGAAATTTGATCATTAAGTTGAATAAACAACTTATAAGGCATATCCGACTTAATTCGGTTGCATTCCGCACAAGCTAAAGTTAAATTATCTAAGCTGTTGTTGTGACTAAGAGAAACAGGATCCTTATGATCTACGCTGCGGCCACGTCTGCCGCAATATTGGCAGCGGTATTTATACTTGGCCCGAATGCGTTCACGATCAATAAAATCAACTTCGTTTAACTGGAAATTGATCTCCAAATCCATTCCCTTTAAATTTTGCTCAAAAGTTACGCCTTGGTTAGGCACATAATTAAGCTTGCCATCTTCGCTTTTAATTACCGCCAAATTCAAATCAGACCTTTTAATCTGTTGGCGGGCGATTTCATTGCCATCATAATCTTGTAAAAAGGCCTCGTATTTTTTACGGTCCTTTTTATTTTTCACAATAAAACCTGATTGATCTTGTTTCTTTGCACCGACAAACGTGTAAAGCAAGCTTTGAGCAAAAGTTGCGACCGCATCATTTGCGTAATCTTCCGGATTCAGGTTGCGCGTGATACAAATGTCGCAAATACTGGTCAACTTAGGATTCATTAACCCCTCTTGCTTAAAATGCAAAGAGTCCATGCGTAGCCCGCATGAACTACATTGAAATTTCACCTAATCATCCCCTAACAATAGAATGCTAAAAGCTATTCGTTGCATCTTATCCTTTCCCGCGAAATCACCTTTAAAAAGATCTGGCAAAATTTTCTTAATAAAGTATTGTACGCAAACTAAATCGTCGAACTTCTTGATCGTTTCAAGACTTTCCTTGAACATTTGCATATAAACCGGGTTCGGATTACCTAATTCGATTTCTCCATAAGCTTCATATAACAAATCTAATTTATCACAGATTGATAAAATTTTACCCTCTAAAGTATCATCTTTGCCTTCTGAGAGACGTTTAGTATAAATTTCTTGAAATTCTTCTGGAATCTCATCCTTAATGAACTTGGTGGTCATTGTTTCTTCAACGTCACCAATCATCTTTCTAAGTTGAGGAGTAGCGTATTTAACCGGTGTCTTAATATCACCGATGAAACGTTCAGTATAATCGTGATTCAAACTCTTTTCGTAAAGGGCCTTCCAATTGATCTTCTTATTGCCGTGAACTTCTTCGATATCACCCATCATTTGTGCGAGTTCAGCTGTTCTGAAGCAGTGATCAGCTACTGAGTGGTGGTGGTACTTGAAGTAACCTGGTGCACGATCGATTGACTCTAAACTGTTAAAACCTTGAATGTATGCATTTAATCCCATTTTTTGTCCTCCTCTTAAAAATTTATTGCTAAAAATGTTTAAAAATTTTTACTATGTTATCAAAAATCAAAATAAGATGCAAATATAGCTGCCATAATGGTCGGTATCCTAGCTTTGCGACGAGCATTTGCCGGGATGCAAGAACAAGTGAATAAATAAAAACAAAAATAAAAAAAGTCCCACTTTTGTGGGATTTTTTTATAGCTTATCAGCATCTAAAGCAGCCATTGTCGTCAATGCGGCATCATAATAATTATTTCGCGGTAAATGACGCGTAAAAATATACTGCTGAGACATGAACAAATCGTCATAGCCTTCATTTCGATTGAACGATACGGCATCGAAAATCGGTGCACTGAAGCTGGCAGACTGGTACTTGTTTAATGGCTTGCCTTTTAGAGTATAGCCTGCTGTTATGGTGTTTTGCTTACTAAAGAATTTAAGCATCCTCTTTAAAGTGTTCTGTGCTGAGCGATCATTGCATCCCGCCAACATCATCGGAACACGACAAGCATTAGCAGAATAGTAGCCATCATTTTCTGTTGAAATAGTCTTGGGCTTAACCGGTTTGGCGTCATTTTTGCTTACCCAAGCAAAATCAGGCACTAAGCCAGTTTTATTTTGATGACTGAGCTGGTTAAGTCGCTTAAGCATCGTATTTTTGATCACGAGCCAGCGCTTATCATCTGTTTCTTGATAAAAGTTGTCGAAGAATTCCGGCATCACATCAGAAGTCCGCATTAAATTGTAGTACTTGGACTTCGAATCAGCCCAGTCTCCGACAGTCAGCGTTTCAGTATCAGGATTGTACTCATAGCGCAAAATATCTTGCAAAATGGCATGCGCTTCTTTTTGATACTTATCATCATGCCACTGCTTGCTGGCTAGTAATAATGCCTGGGCAATAAATAAGTCACCGTCTGTGGCACTATTTTTATTAATCGTCCAGTGACCATTATTTTCAACGGCACGCCAAGACATTAATGCTGTCTTGTCTTTATTAATCGTTTCGCGGTGCTTGAGATAAAAATTATTCAGTTGATCAAAATATTCTTTCTTGCTCCACTTTCTTTTAGCAGACAAAACAGCAATATACATGCCGTAGCCTTGCCCTTCAGATAGCGCGGTTCTGGTTTTTGTTTTTGGCGTCGTATCAATAAAACTCTCTTGTTTATTAACTTTAACAACGTAATCTTCGTGCCATTGTCTATAAAAATTGTGGCGCAATTGGCTACCGTTTTGCAATCGTACATATGCCATAATCCCTGAAAAAATAGCGATAATAACTATAAAATACAGGGATAAATGATGATTATGATTTAGTCTCTTCATTTTTCTTCCTTAATCGGCAAATCTCTTCGTCTTAACCCACTTAGTACTATCACGGTGGAACAATCTATCGGCCGTAACTGAACATACTGCATGAACGGAAACTACGATAAACAATTGCGAATATGAGAAATATGAGGCCAAGGCTAGCCAAATTTGCCCAGTAGTTGCCTGGCCAAACTGCGTACACATGGCCGCATAAATTTGCAAAATATAAAGCAAAATCATCAGTAGCCAATTAAGCAACAAAATCTGTGCCAGCAAGATGTTGCTTGAAGTAATTGTGAATGGCAATTGCACTCCTGGCTGCCAAATGTGGACGATCATTGCAATCACATTGGCTAAGAAAATAATGTCAGACAAAATAATTGCGGCATTAAACCAGAAGAAAGTACATGAGTAATAAAACGCTTCTAGTTTTACGCGCCAATTGCTTCGATCAAACAAGTGCTTGAAGTTGTTGATGACCACTTCGTAGTTGCCTTTAGCCCAGCGCAAACGCTGGAAGTAATAGTCCTTCAATCTTTCTGGTTCTTGCTGGAAAGCTTCAGAGTTATAAGCCAGTGCAATCAATTTGCCTGAGCCCATAATCTTAAAGGAAATATCGGTATCTTCGGTCAAGGCACCATTACGCCAGCCACCGATTGATTCTACATATTCTTTATTAATAATGAAATTAGTACCTGGAATTCGGCCAATTTTGAACAATTGCCAAATACCGCAGTGTTGAATTCGCTGCGTTACAACGATCTCTTGGTTGATACATCTAGTTAAAAAGTTCTGCTTAGCGTTACGCGTTTTATTTCTACCAAAAGCCGCCATATAACGCTTAGGATTTTCCAACACTTTTCGAACTAAAAAGTACAGCGCATTGCTTTCAGGCATGGCATCTGCATCATAAACGCCTAGGTATTCACCGTGAGCAATTTTCAAGGCATCGTTTAAAACTCCGGCCTTACCACCGGTACCGGTTCGTCTAATTACTTTAGCGTTACGATTTTTAAACCTTTCTTCTGCTAAAACACTGTCTAGAACATCAGCAGTATGGTCCTCACAGTTATCCGCGTAAAATAAGACTTCTAATTTATCCTTAGGATAATTAAGATTCAAAATTGCTGTCGCCGTATTTTTAATTACCAATTCTTCGTTATGGGCTGGGACAACGATCGTCACTTTAGGATAACGAGGAAGCGGTGTGATTTTAACTAAAACCTTGCTGTGCTTTAGCCAAAATGCAATTGCCCCACTTAGAGTAACCATCGACATGAGCAGCGATAGCCAAATCGAAATCAACGTAATTATCTGCATTACATCACTCATTGTCATTCTTCCTCTTCGATTTAATCAAAGTCTGGTTCACATTACTTAAAATTTTTAATGTACAAAAGAAAATGATGAAAAAACAGATGCTAAAAATCAACGTAATGCCAACTGCCAAAAAGTAAAACCAATTAGTCATTTTGATCAGCCTTCAAATATTCCACAATGATATCTGTTTCTAGGCCTCGTTCCAAATGCTTAAAGAGCTTGTCCAGATCAGAAAACTTTTCACAGTTTTGCAAGTTTACTTTCTGAGTTGCTACCTTAAGCATCAACGGAATTCCGGTATCCAATTTTTGCAAAGCAATGTAAGCTTGCTCATCTAATTCCTTATACATCTCATCTGTAACTCTAGGTGAAAGGATCAAGAATTTACCATCGCCAGTGTAATAGATAAACTCGCATCTTAGGCGTGTCTCCTTTAAAATCTTGGCAATCTCACGTAATAACTTGGCATGATATTGTGGATGGTGCTCTTCGACTTGTTGGTGATGTGCCCAACTGATCAATTCCGCATTAACCCAAATATTCATGTCAGGGTAACGTTTCATCTTTCTCAGATAATCTTCATAAAGTTTACTTGCATTGTAATAAGTCTGCAGCTTCACGTTTAAATCATAGTGGCCTATCAAACGCTTAGCATCGCTTTCACGACCAAAGACAATACTCCAGTCCAAAATATGGTGTCGCACCACACTTAATAAAATTGCTTCAACCGGAAAGGCAATAATCAAGAATGTCTTTTCAGTACTTGCCATTACCACATACCCCAGCAGCAAAAAAGCAACTGCAACTGTAGTCAAAATAATAATCAGCCAACTAACTAAGTATCTAGCTGAAAATAGGCCAACGAAGATTGCTAATACAAAAATCATTAACAAACCGTTAATCACGTTAATTTGGAAAGAATCCGCTAGCCAAAATGTAATAATTGGAAAAAGCAGTGCTGCCAGCAGTGCAAAATATACTAGTCTAATATATTTTTTATTCATAACCTACCCTTCTCAAAATTCCCATTGCATGAAAAAAGGCTACTAACAAATCTAACGATCTCTTAGTAGCCCTCCTCTGTTTCTTAATTTTAAAAAACGAAATTACTTGTTTTCGTCTTTTGCGGCCTTGTTCAAGAAAGCAACAACTGCTGCTACGTGAGCAACACGCTTCTTTGCGTTTCTCTTGTTCTTAGGTCTTTGGTTTGGTTCACAACCAGTGTTGTAATTTTCACCTTTACGCATATGCTATACTTCCTTTCAGATTTTCGAAAATCTAGTATAGTTTACCATGTCCAGCCCTTCAGATCAAGTCTTCATGCAGATTCAAAATTTTTCGGCAGATGCAGGACAACAATATAATTTAAGATTCGCGTAGCATAACTAGCATCCTTTTGGAAACTTTTAATTGCCTTTTTAGCTAAATCAACTCGATCAGTAATTAAGCCATCAACTTGTTGATACATCATCTTCTTCATTAATTTTTCGTCATTAACTGTCCAGGCATAAACAGGACGATCCTGCAAATGGGCTTGCCAAATAAAGTCTGAATTCAAGGTAGAATATTCCATTGAATATCCACTAGCAACACTTTGCGGATAAGTAAAATTATAAGGTTGAATGTAAAAGACAACCAAACGTGGATTAATTAAGTGCAGTCCTTCAACCACGCGATAGTCGAGTGATTGTACTTGATACGTATTTTTGAGAATCGTTTTGCCATATTTTTGATTAAAGCGCTGCAGCATTTTCTTCGAATCTTTAGCCGTCGTTTTAATTTCAATTAGCAATTTTTGATGCAGTCTTTTGGCTTCCTCAAGATATTGATCAAAGCTAACTAACTTAGCATGATAGCCGTCTTCTTTGGCAGTTAACTTTTCTAATTGCCGTAAAGTTAAATCATTCGGGGCTTTATTAACTCCCGTTAGCTTCAATAAATTCTCATCATGAATTACGATAAATTTTTTATCCTTAGTTTCATGAACATCAATTTCAACGTAGTCCGGCTTTTCTTTAGCCGTTTTTCTTAATGACTGTAACGTGTTTTGTACGCCATTTTTATCATCAACGCCGCGATGAGAAATAATTACTGGCGCTTTAGCATTTACACTAGTCAAATATAAATAATTGGTGGATATTGCATTAATCATTACTAGTACAAACACAACTAATGTACTTAGAATTATCTTTTTAGTTTTACCTGTTTGACTTATCTTTTCTTGCCTTAAAGCTTTCAAAATAATAGATAAGTCCAGTACACTAACATAGACTAACGCTACTTCACTAATAATTTGAACAAGCGAAAGATTGATAATGGCTACAATTAACGGACATTTCCCAGGTAATAAATCAACTAATAGCTGCAGGCAATACATTGCTAAATAGAAAATTATCATGACTGCTGCAGATAAAACGGCTAAAACAATAATCCTCCAGCAAATCGTCCGCCAACGGTAGTGCGCCGTTAATCGCCAACTTCTTTTTACTGCTTGCGCTGACTTTAAGTGGTCAAAAACGATGATGGGTAAAGCAAATACTAGCCTTGCACCAAGGATCAAAGCGGCTAAATAAAACGCAATCAAAACGGCTAACAAGATTGGCGTTCTCGTCAGATAATCCAAGATAAATTCTGAAATCTGCACTTTGCTTAAAAGTGGTGTTCTAAAGATGACATTGGCTAACGGTACTACCAATAAAAAATAGAGCATCAAAATAAAAAGCGTGCCCAAACGAATTTTTTTGATATTTTGCCAAGTTTGAATAAAACTATTTTTCCACGTAAAAACTTGATGCTTAATATCCCAAACGCCATGAAGTAAATAAGCTAATTGCGCATACAAGATTACTAATAAAAGCAGCAACTCAATTATCAAAATTAAAAAGGCAACCGTATGCGTCGTAATGATCGTCACTACATTTTGATAAGATACGAACGGAATAGCACTAGCCTGCAAAACAAAGGTTGTAATATAGCGAAAAAATGGAATAACAATAAATTGATTAAATAAACTTAATCCCATAAAAAGTAGCAGATACCGCAGCCAATTTTGGCAAAATTCACGACTACCTGCTTTTATTTCTTTGACAAAAGTCATTGTTCTTCCCCCCTTGCATTGAAATCACTTTCTTAATTCTATACTAAAAAAGGACGAGGTCATTCCCTCGTCCCTATGATTAATTTTATTTTTTAACATTGACCGCCGTTTTTTAGATCATCAGCAGTAATTGCTTCAGGTTCATATTGGGTAACGGTCATCCCACCATCAATAATGCCGCTGTCTGAAGATAAACTCAAAGTTGAGTTGCGCGCATTTACCACTAGACCTGGTTCAAAGAAAGTTGTTTCCGGCTGAGCAGTATACAAGTCAAGACCAGCATTATTTTCGATTGAAATATTATACTTAGGATCTTTTTCAGCAAGGATTACAAACTGGAAGCTGTCGCCAATAGTACAAGTGCCGCCTTTTTTAGAATACTTGGTTGAACCATCATCTAAAGCCAAGATGACAATTTGGTGATCTGCATCCATCTTGCTTTTAATAATTTCTGCAGCACCTGGTTTAATATTGATTGAAATTGCATTCTCTGTCATTTTGTTTCCTCTTTTCAATCTAAATTTAATTAATTTACTTATTTAAATATAGCACGACTAGTTCCAACTAACTAAAAATATGCTCGAAAATGCCGCTAATCTTGATATTTTTAAAATTTATCATTGCATGCAACCACAAAAAGGCTCAAAATGGTACATAGGGTTTTTAGACGATTGTAATACGTAAGGGGGACCTTTTATGACCGTCTTAAAGAATATTGCTAAAGATAGAATTTTACAGATTACAGTTTTAATTACAGTAGTAAGTCTTTTTTTCGCTAAGCCGCGGTTAGCAGATATTAACTTTCACACTTTATGGTCTGTTGCCGCAATGCTGACGCTGATCCAGATCTATGCTTATTTGCACGTTCTGGATGTTTTAGCGTACAAACTTACGAGTATCGCAGATAATACGCGTAAGTTGAACATGCTGTTCACGGTTTTGGCCGTTATCGCCGGTATGTTCTTAGGTAATGACATTACTGTATTAACTTTAATTCCACTTTATTTAAATATCGCTAAGCGCTACAAGCTACCACAAATTTTGCCAGTTACCTTAATTGGTATGGGGGCAAATATTGGTGCTGCATTTACACCATGGGGGAATCCGCACAATATTTTCTTAGTAAGTCGCTACAACGTAAGTCCAATTAAGTTTTTTGAATGGTCTGTACCTTATTTGGTAGTTTCATTGATCATCATGTGGCTGGTCTTTTTGTTTATTCCTAAAAAAGATATTCCTACTCAAAAAACAGAACCTATCAGAATTAGTTGGCGTCCTACTATTATTACAACTGTAGTATTTATTTTCTTCTTCTTTGGCGTCTTCAGAGCAATTGATATCATTTGGCCATTAATTGTCGCCATAGTTTTAGCACTTGCCATCAATCCGCGCATAATGCTTAAGATTGACTATGCCCTACTTCTTACCTTTACAGGCTTCTTCATCTTTATTAGTGATATCCAACAAATTCCCGCAATTGTTAACTTAATTCATGGTATGGTTTACTCCGAAATTTCAACTTATTTCGCTTCAATTCTTTCAAGTCAGGTTATGAGTAACGTACCATCGACTATCTTAGTTGGTAAGTTTACTAACTATGTACAAGCATTATTCTTGGGTTCAAACATCGGTGGTTTTGGTTCAGCTATTGGTTCAATGGCCAATATGTTGGTATTAAAGACTTTCAACCAACACGGTAGTGTAAGTAAGAAGAAATTCTTTATTCAATGGACAATCATGCAATTTGCCGGTTTGATTATTTTAACCATAGTTGGATTAGGATTATTAATTTTCAGAATTTAATATTTTTCATTAAGAATGTCGCTTAGACATTCTTCTTTTATTGCCTCCAATATCAGAAATGGATAAAATTAAATAAACGTATAGAAAGGGGAATATTATGTCACCATTAGTATGGATAATTTTAATTATCATTGTCTTATTAGTCGGTATTTATATTGTAATTTACAACGGATTGCAAAAATCTCGCGTTTTCGTTGATGAATCATGGAGTCAAATTGATGTTCAACTTAAGCGCCGTAATGACTTAATTCCTAATTTAGTTGAAACTACTAAAGGCTATGCCAAACATGAAAAATCAACTTTAGAAGATGTAGTTAAGTTACGTGATCAATTAGTTAACGTTCCTCAGGGAGATCACGAAGAAGCAATGAAGTTGTCCAATCAAATTACTGATTCTTTAAAATCAATTTTTGCATTGGCCGAAGCATATCCTGACTTAAAAGCAAATCAAAATTTCTTAAAACTTCAAGAAGAATTAACCAACACAGAAAACAAGATTGCTTACTCTCGTCAGCTTTACAACTCAAGTGTTGCATCATACGATCAAAAATTGCTTACTTTCCCTTCCAACTTGATCGCCAAAATTCATGGCTTTACCAAGATCGATTACTTGGAAACCCCAACTGAAGAAAAGGCTGTTCCTAAAGTTAAGTTTTAGTTAGAAGGAAAATTATGTTATACCAACAAATTGCCCGTAACAAGCGTAAAACTGCGTTAATTATGGTTCTCTTTGTGGTAATTTTAGCCCTCGTTGGTGCTGGACTAGGCTATCTTTTTAGCAATAGTCCATGGATGGGAATCATCATTGCCTTAGCAGGTAGTTTAATTTACTTATTAATTATGTGGCAAAATCCGGCCAATATGATTATGAGTCTTAACCATGCTCAAGAAATTCAGGAAGCAGATAATCCTGAATTGTGGCATATCGTTGAAGATATGGCTATGGTAGCAAGGGTACCAATGCCCCGCGTCTATATTATTCCTGATCCAAGTCCCAACGCCTTTGCGACAGGACGAGATCCTAACCACAGTGCGGTAGCTGTAACAGAAGGCATTCTTCAACTGATGGATCGTGAGGAACTAGAAGGCGTACTAGGACATGAATTATCACATGTACGCAATTACGACATTCTGCTTTCCACCATTGCTGTTGTGCTGGTCGGAGTAATTTCCTTTATTTCCGGCATGGCATCTCGTTACATCTGGTTTGCTGGTGGCGGCCGCGATCGTGACGATGATCGTGATTCAAATGCCTTTGAGATAATCTTTAAAGTGGTAGCCATTGTCTTTGTTTTAATCTTAGGACCATTATCGGCTTCCCTTGCTCAAATGGCTCTTTCACGCAATAGAGAATATTTAGCAGATGCTTCCTCTGTAGAATTAACGCGTAATCCGCAAGGATTAATTTCTGCTTTGAGAAAAATCGAAAATAGTCAGCCAATGAAGCAGGCTGATCGTAGTAGTGCTGGGCTATATATCGAAAATCCATTCCATAATCATGGCCTATCGCATCTTTTCGATACTCACCCACCTACAGAAGATAGAATTAACAGACTTGAACACATGTAAAAAAAGAATCTGGAAAATTTCCAGATTCTTTTTACTTTAAATTGATATTAGCTTGTCTAAATAGCTCTTCTCGCATAGCAGCTGGCGTCATGTGATAGTATTGGTTGAATTTCTTATAGAAGAAAGACTTGCTTGAATAACCTACACGCCCGATAATTTCTTTCAATGATAAATCTGGTTGGGCAAGCAATTCACGTGCTTCTTGCATTCTTCTCTCATCTACATGATCAACAAAGCTCTTACCAGTCTTAGCTTTAACCATATTTGAGAAATAGTTAGGATTAAAGCCAAAGTACTTAGCTGCTTCTGCTAGAGATGCATCCGCAAAGTGCATATCAATATAATTATTCAATGATTTCTTTTCAAATTTAGTTTTATCCAAATTAGTTGGCGTTGCCATTCTTTGGGTTCTAATTGAAATAATAAGCATCACCGTTAACTCGGCCTGAATTAATGCCTTGATGAAGATATCATTATTCAAATATCCTCCAATAATATGTTGCATTACTTGAGAGGCACGAGTGATTTGATTATTTTTTAACCATAAAGCATGCTCGTTTTCAAGGCTATCAACTATTTGCTTAATAACCTTCATTTCCCTGCTGCCTTTACAACTAAAATCATTAAAGTATTTACGATATCTAAAACCGGGCTTAAATTTTAGTTTAGCAAGTACTGTATCTGATGTTTGTTTGGTAATCTCATAAATGCTATTTTCCGTAAGTAAAAGAACATTACCGGATTTCATTGGGATAATCTTTTCACCACTCTTAATCGTCACAGTACCTTTGGCGACATATAAGATTGTCGAGACATCCATGCGATAGCGATGAATGCCAGTATTATGATTTTCAAGGTAGATTGTAAACAGATCAAAATCGGGATTGCCAGCCTCGAGTTTTACCTCGTTCTTATCTGTTATGTTTGATTTTAATACGCTAGCCAGATATTGATCCAGAGCAACAGCTGCCATATGTCCACCTTCCTTAATTAAACAAATAATAATAGTACTATAAGTACATTATAAAACAAAAAGATATTTAGCATTATGTATAATTGCTTTATTGTATCGAAATGACTCTTTTACGGCAGTAGACAGGCAAAAAATCATTTTGTACAATCAGAATTATGATGATAGAAATTAGTGATGTAACCTTTTCTTACGAAAAAGAACCCCTTATCCACCAGCTTAATATGAATATCGCACCTGGTTTTAATCTTTTAATTGGACCAACAGGTTGCGGCAAATCTACGCTACTAAAAATTATTGCGGGACTCTATCCAAAATATGCTGGAAAATTAACAGGAGGAATTGATCTTCATGGTCAAAAAGCGGCCATGATGTTTCAAAATGCTGCGGAACAATTTACGATGACAACGCCACGTGAAGAAATCGTCTTTGCGTTAGAAAATTTGCAAATAAAAGCTAAGGATTATGACCTCCACATAAAAAAGGCAGTGGAATTCACCAAAATTGCAGATTTGCTTGACCAAAAAATTAGTACATTATCAGGTGGTCAACAGCAGCGTGTAGCCCTAGCCGTCTTAATCGCAATGGATGTCGATGTTTTTTTGCTAGATGAACCTTTTGCTAGTTGTGATCCTAACACACGTCATTTTTTGATAAAAAAATTAGCAAGCTTAGCTGAAACTGGAAGAACGATCCTATTAAGCGACCACGTATTGGATGATTATGAGCAAATTTGTGATCAACTATATCAATTTGAAGGTAAAACCGTTAAAGAATTATCTGCTAATGAAAAAAATAAATTGTTTACGCAAAATAAACAATTCCATGCACGATCTTATTCTTTTGTGTTGCCAACCGGCACACCCGTTTTCGAGCTAAACAAGACACAGATCAGACAAAATCGTCTTTTGCTTAAACAAAACAAACTAAAAATCTACGGCAAAACAACTCTAATTACTGGTTCAAATGGTGTCGGCAAAACATCACTATTTAAAGCAATGACTAAAATGATTCCGTACAAAGGTAATTTTACCTATTTAGATAATGAAATTGCAAAGATAAAATACCATAAATATTTATCTCAGGTAGCACAAATTTTTCAAAAGGCAAGCGATCAGTTCTTAACAGTCACCGTCAAGGATGAGATTGAGTTAAGCAAAAAAGACCGCAATCACTTTTTTACTGATGAAAAAATTGATGAATGGCTAGACAAATTACAGCTAAAACAGCATCTTGATCAAGTAGTTTATTCTTTATCTGGTGGTCAGCAAAAGAAGCTGCAAATTTTGTTAATGCTGATGACTAAGCATAATGTGTTGCTAATTGATGAGCCTCTGAGCGGACTGGATCATGACTCGATTGAGTTAGTTCTGCAACTGATGCAAGAATGCCAAGAGAAGTTCCACCAGACGTTTTTAATCATTAGCCATCAGATAGACGAATTAGCTCAATTTTGCGATTACAGGCTTGTTTTTGCGGACCAGCAGCTAAAATATGTGGAGGAGTAGCCATGAATCCTAGTTTAAAGTTTATTTTGGCTTTTATTATTTCCCTGGAAATATCTTTGAAGGCTAGCTTAACTACCAATTTGATTGTCATTGTTTTTGCGTTGATTTATCTATTAATTACTAGAATCAGGATCAAGGAATTGATTTTGTTAATCGCCGTGCCATTTATCGCAGCGTTCACGATATTTGCGACGCTGTTTTGGTTCTCACCGACGCCTGATGCATATTACGCTTGGAATCTGTCGACCCGTGTGTACGTCTATACTTTGACCATTGCTTGTGTCACGAGAAACACTACGGCGACAGATTTCGCTCGTTCGCTTGAACAAAATCTGCATCTACCTAGTAAATTTGCGTATGGCGTTTTGGCGGCAATCAATATTATTCCGCGAATGAAAATTGCAGTTAAACAAATTAGAGCTGCGGCCATGATGCGCGGGATGTATCTGAGTTTTTGGTCACCGGTACTCTACTTTAAGGCAATCTTGGTAGCACTCAACTCCGCCGACAATTTAGCGCAAGGAATGGAATCCCACGGCTATGTCGAAGGACAGAAGAGATCAACTATCGTGGCAATTCCATTAACAAAAAAAGATTGGCTGATCTTCTTTACTTTATTGATTTTGGTTAATATTTCGTTGTTTATTTTTAAGTAGGCAAAAAGATGGAAATTATTGAAGGAAAGATGCCCTTCATGGGCTACGAAACTTATTATCGAATTGTTGGTAAAAGAAGCAAAAAGCCGCCGCTAGTGCTGCTTCATGGCGGACCTGGCTCAAGCCACAATTATTTTGAGGTGCTGGATGAATTAGCACAAAAAGACGGGCGCCGCATCATTATGTATGACCAATTAGGTTGCGGTGAAAGCAGCATCCCTGATGATCATTCTGAACTTTACACTAAGGAAACTTGGGTGAAGGAATTAGTAGCGTTACGTGAACATTTGGCATTACGCAAGATGCATTTGCTTGGACAAAGCTGGGGCGGGATGCTCGCCATTATTTACATGTGTGACTATCATCCAAAAGGCATTCAGAGCTTGATTCTGTCTTCTACCCTGTCATCGGCATCCCTTTGGAGTAAAGAACTCCACCGCATGATTAAGTATTTGCCAATTGAGGAGCAAGCAGCGATTCATAGAGCTGAGTTGACCAGCAATTTTAACGATCCTGACTATTTGAAGGCTAACGAGCATTTCATGAATCAACATGCCATCGATATGACGAAGACCTGGCCGGAGTGCGTGATGCGCAAAAAGCGTGGCGGCACCGTTGCGTATGAAACAGCATGGGGACCGAATGAATATACTCCGGAAGGCAATCTGCATGACTATGAATACACGAATAAATTGGGCAAAATAAAAGTTCCAACTCTGATTACGAGTGGAACCGATGATTTATGTACGCCATATGTGGCTAAAACAATGCAAGACGAGATTGCCGGCAGTAAGTGGCGGTTGTTTGAAGGATGCGGCCACATGTCATTTGTTGAACAAACTGATGAATATGTTGCACTGCTGCAGAAGTGGCTGGATCAATATGATGAATAATAATAGACTGACCTTGATTGGTCAGTCTTTTTTATATAAAAATGTTAAATACGTTTACTTTTTTAAGAATAAAACAAAAACGAAGGAGCAATTTCTGCTTCTTCGTCTTTCTTCATTCTTTCACTGCGTTTGTGAGCCTATTTGAAGTTTACTACTTTAACGTAGCGTTTGTTGGTTGCGGTTGCGCCGGCTACCTGGTAGTAGCGCTTGCCGTTCCTGAACTTGTATGAGCCACCATATGTGGTGATGGTTCGACCCCTTTCTAAGTACAGTGTAATCGGCACGGCGTTTGCTGGTTGCGTAAACGTAGGCGTTACGTTTTAAAGTACGCTTAGTACCATCAATATTTGAAGCCTTGATGTAAGCCTCGTTGTAGTCGTCTCCTAAAGCTAATTTATAATATTCGCTACCATTAATATCTACTGTATTTGGTAAAACAGAAACTTTACGATAAGAGTAATACTTTTTGCCTAATGACTTACCTTTATCGTTATAAAGAATAGCAGTATGCATCAAAGTCTTATTAACTGGTTCCGCAGAAGTAGTGAGCTTAGTATCACTAGACGTATTGCCGCTACCTTCAATATCAGGGGTATGAATGTATATATCCGAATTAGCACTATTAAGTCTAGTATATGAAACATTGTTAACTGTTACTGTACCACAGTTACCGTAGTTGGATATTTACCAGCTACCTCCCAGTTAAAACTATCCATGTTAACTTTAACTGTTACAGGAGTTTTATCATTGCTAGAAACTGTAGCTGTAAAAGCTTTTTGAATTGCTGCAAGTGTATCACTCATAGAATTCACTTTTCTTACAGGGATGTAATTAAATGAAGCATTATCCGTTACATCATTAATTGATTGATCCTGATCATAACTTTTACCAGCAAATGTAATTACAGGATTAGTGCTAGTTTTATTAGCAGTAGTAGTAACAGCATTTGTCGTAGTATCAGCTTGTACAGTTGAAGCAATTGTAGGTGCTACCGTTAACAAGGCAGCTACAGCCAAGCTGATTAATTTAGTTCTCTTGTTCATGATTTTGTCCTTCCTAAATATCTAAAATCACTTAACTTAAACTAATGGCATAGTATATTTCTATCGTGAAATGAGTATACATTATTTTGAAAATGCGCAAATTAAAAAATCCCTTATTAGGGATTTTTGCTCTACTTATGATACGGACTACCCGAATTAATCATGAACGCACGATAGATCTGCTCAATCAATACCACCCGCATCAACTGGTGCGGCATCGTCAACTTACCAAAACTAATCAGGTCATCCCCGCGCTTATTAACAGCATCGCTGGTTCCCAGGCTGCCGCCAATCACAAACGTGATATCCGAATGCCCATACGTAGCCAGATCCTGAATCTCCTTTGCAAATTCTTCGCTACTGCGCTGCTTACCCTTAATCGCAGTCACGTAGACATACTCCTTATCCTTAATCTTGCTCAGAATCCGCTCGCCTTCGATCTGCTTGACGCGTTCATCTTCAGCCGCACTGAATTTCTCCGGTGCTTTTTCATCAGGCACCTGTACAATCGACACTTTCGCAAAGCGGCTTAGCCGCTTTTTATATTCCGCAATCGCATCTTTAAAATACTTTTCTTTTAATTTTCCAACACAAACAATCTTAATATTCATACTTACTAGTTTATCATCAAAATTAACAGAAATTCCACTGTAGTTTTCCACATCCTGTTCAAAACACAATCTACATTTTGTGGTATTATTAACTACATCTTCAATACTTTGTGGTCAAAATTTTATTGAATTTTTTTCAAAAAACTTTCCCACATTTTGCCTATGGATAAGCATTTTTCACAAACTTTACGTTAAAAAGCTTAACATACCAGCATGAACGCACGTTTTAACAAAATTTATTCACTTATTTTTAAAAATATTATCCACACTAATCAAGCACAAAATCAGCCGAGTTATCCACAATCCACAGAGTTATCCACATTTGTCAACAAGCACTCTTTCATTAGCAGTTTCTTGACAAATGAAGAAAACGAACTTTTTCTTGTTACACATTATTATAGTTAATAAAAAAAGCTATATCTGCATTTAATCCGCATGATATAGCTCTTTTTCTTTGCTTAAATATTTTTATTTATTAATTAGTTGCCTTCAAGTTTTACCTTCATGTCAACGTCTTTACCATTTCTGTTCACGGTTACATTTACGGTATCACCGACTTTGTGACTGTAAAGGATACTGTGTAACGATGCAACATCGTCAACTTTCTTGCCGTCAACCTTAGTAATGACATCGCCACTCTTAATGCCTGCATTTGCAGCAGAACCACTCTTATTGACAGATGCAATGTAAATACCACTCTTAAGGTTAGACTTAATCTTCAAACGGCTTCTGTAACCTTCTGGAATACCTTGAAGTGCGATTACTCTCACGCCAAGTTGTGGACGCGTAATCTTACCCTTCTTAACCAGTTCATTAACAATAGTTACTACTTCATTTGAAGGAATTGCGAAGCCCATCCCCTCTACAGAAGTACCATCGCTTGATTGTGCCAACTTCATTGAGTTAATACCAATAACTTGACCAGCTGAGTTAACTAATGCACCACCAGAGTTACCTGGGTTAATTGCGGCATCAGTTTGGATAACTGTTTGTTGATTGCCTGATGAAGTAGAGATTGTTCTTGCAGGTGCTGAAATAATCCCTTGCGTTACCGTAGAAGCATATTCACTACCAAGTGGTGAACCAACCGCAATTACGGTTTGACCGGCTTCTAGGTGCTTAGAATCGCCGAATTGAGCCGTTTGAGTTACATACTTAGCATCAATTGATAAAACGGCTAAGTCAGTTGTACTATCTTTACCCACAACCTTAGCATTTACAGTTTTACCATTAGCAAGCAAAACTTGTACTGCGTCACTACCGGAAATAACGTGGTTGTTAGTTACAATGTAGCCTTTACCATTAGATTTCATGTAAACGACACCAGAACCTTCACTATAAGTTTCAAGCTTGCCGCTCTTACTTGAAGAACTGTCGCTATCATCGCCAAACAAGCTACTATAAAGTGAATCTGCACCGCTTGAAGCTGATTGTCGCTTCAAATTAATGACAGAAACAACCGCACCTTTCACATCATTATAAGCAGCAGTCATCGTACCACCATTTTTGGCACTCTTTTCAGAAACCTTGCTGCTGCTTGAAGAAATACTGGTTTGTGCAGTGTTATTAGCTTGACCATTATTCATTTGGTCCATTGCGTAATAAGACACGCCACCGCCGACAAGTCCGCCAACTACGCCAACGATTGCTGCAGTAGCGATAATTTTGTTACCGCTCTTTCTTCTAGGTTGATTTTGATTATCATTTTGATTTTCTACCATACCGTTACTCTCCCCTCATATCATTGTTAATACTATACCAAGCAAATTTGAAAAATATATGAATAATCTATACAAAAACTGCTAAATTTCTATCAACTTTGTTGGACTAGCGGGTTCTGTATCAATAATTTGCACATCATCACTCAAATTTGCATCCCCTTCAATCAGCATTTCTTTCGCCGTCTCATGTGCTAAGTATTCCGTATTATTATGCTGACTACGGTGTGCCAAAAAGATATGCTTCGTCTTGGGCGTTACCACATCAACTAAAGCCTGGGCTGCTTCATCGTTTGACAAATGCCCAACATCTGACAGAATTCGCTGCTTAAGCGACCAAGAATACGGTCCATCTCTTAGCATCATAGTATCATAATTGAATTCCATCATATAGGCATCCGCATCCTCAATCGTCCCCTCAACTTCTTCAGAGACATAGCCTGTATCTGTTAAAAACACAATTCGTTTTCCACCACTTGTAAAAACATAATACTGTGGCTCGGCCGCATCATGACTAGTTGCAAATGCCGTAACATCGAGATCGCCAAAAGTTTTAGTCTGCCCTGGTTCAATCGTATTCATCTGCTCTGCCGGCAACTTACCGATCTTTTGCGTATCTAATAGATACTGCCATGTGCCGCTATTAGCAAAAGCATCGATCTTGGGATAACGGCGCATCAAAACGCCTAAACCACCGCTATGGTCCGTATGGTCATGACTCAAAAACGCCATATCAATATCATTAATATCTACGCCAACATCGGCCAATAATTGCTTAGTTTTTTTGCCAGAAAGGCCAGCATCCATAAGGATTTTATGCTGGCCTGTTTCGATTAAACTAGTATTACCGGTTGACCCGCTCGCTAAAACGGAAACCTTCATCTTTGTCTTTACCTCTCTACTTTTCAACGTTATACGTAGTCGACTGGAGCATTTGCGCCGTATATGCGTTAACTCGCTTTAACGTAATATTCTTAGTGGTCTTATTTTCTATCCAGACTAACCAAGTCGGTAACAAAATCGTACTGCCACGAACTTCAGTCAATTTAGAATAGCCCAACTTAATTTGCGTTACCTTCGAATTGTTAGTCAACTCTCGATTAGTATACATCGCACGCACTGCACGCACTGCACTGATCGTTGACTGCAATTCTCTTACTGGACTAGCTGGACCCATGTAAGATTCCGCATAATTGATAATCTGATGATCCTTGACCGCGATGCTCAATTGAGCTGAACCAGCATAAATCTCGCCATAGTCAGTTGTTTGCACAAAAACATAATTGTCTTCGCTGGACATATCTGGCTCATACTTGAATTCTTTTCCATAAGGGACATTCTTAGGGTCATTCTTGAATTTATTTACTTGTTCCAGTGCCTTTTTAGGATTTTTATCCAAGAGCGTTGTCATCTTAGGTGCAGCGTAAAGAACATTTTCGTCTTTAGAATAGCGTACGTTAACATTGGTCAAAGCATCTATTTTATTGGAAAGATAATTACGGTTTTTGGTTGCTAAATAATAGCCTGAAGCAGGTGCATTAGAAAGTTTATCTGGCAAATCAATATTATCTGACTTCATTTCTGAACGGATGCTGGCCACGCTACGAGTTGCCGTATCTGCCCCACTTAAATTAACAGGAGAGCGCAGAATTTCAATTCCTAAATAGATATCAATTAACAAGAAAACAATGAAAAACAGCCATTCTATTCGTTTATGGTCCATTTTTATTTCACCTCATTAGTTTTAACTGTCTCCCCAGGTTTACGGTAAGGAGCTACATTCTTCTTTTCCCACTCATCAACGCTCTTCCACTCATCGTAAGCCTTTACGTAATAAGTTGGAATTAAGTTAATCAAGCTATGGTGACTAGAATCCTTCTCTATCTTGAAACCTACAATAATTCGTTGAATATCAGATTGCTTAAGACCATGCGCACCTAATTCACTCACTACCTCAGCAGTCGGCTTTAACTCTTGAGTTTGACCATCAAAAGGAATCGGAATTTGGAAATTGACGCTGTTGAAGGCAACGTTAATTGAATCATATGAAAAAGTAGTTTTAACCTGCAAATCATGCTGGTTCAAGAAAACAGGAATCCCTTCAATATAGTTGACATAGCCCACATTAGAGCCATCCGCGTCAAAGAAGCGCAGATCTTGTTCGGTTAATCCCAATTGGTGCACGTAGTACACGCTATCAAGCAGACGGTTAGTTGCATTCGGAATCTTATTCTTTTCAAAATGAGTATACAAGTAATTATGCTCACCTGATTCAGGATCTGGCACCTTTAATCTGGTGTAATAGTTGAGAGAATAAATGGTTTGTCCACTCTTATTAGTCTTGCTAGTTACTCCAGAAGTTCCCAATAAGCGAGAAACGAAGTAAGAATAAGACTGGTGATTAGTCAAATAGCTGTAAACCTTGCTATTGGTTGTTCGACTATAGAATGGTGAATAACCTTCCTGCAATTTAACCAAGTGTACTGGACTCTTAGTTTTGGCATTACGAGCAAATTTACGCAACTTATCAAAGTTAGCGCCCTTGATCTTAATGCGATAAATCGCACTAGTTTGATCATTGCCTAAATAAATAATGTTATTGGAATGCGAAACAAAGAAACGGTTAAATTCTCGATTATCATTATTAGAATTATTCAAATGATTGAACAAAGAAAAAGTGATTTCATCAGGATAAACTAATTGCAAATAAACATCATCATTCAAATATTCTTCGTACTTAGCGCGAGACTTAACAATTTTCTTTACATCGCTAACTGCCTTGGCTTTTTGAATTTCCTTGGTAAATTCCAAAGTTAAATTATTTTTTGAATCATACAACTGGCATAATCTGCCGTCTACAAAACCGTATGAAGTAGTTGGAATGTACAGATCATACAGTGATTTTGCACTATGGCTACGAGCCTGCTCTTTTGTAGTATTATTCTGATTTTGACCAATATTGCTAAAACGCTGGTCACTCGTCATGATAAAAATCCATAAAACAATGGAAAGAACAATGGCGAGCAGGGTAGCTAAACCTAAGAAAAATTCACCGAATTTGAATTTAAACTTCATCCCAGTCATCCTCCTCTGTCATTGGTTCATAAGGCAAGGAAATATAGAAGGTAGAGCCCTTGCCCTCGCTACTATCAGCCCAAATTCGACCATGATGAGCTTCCACAATTTCTTTAGCAATGGCTAAACCTAACCCGGTTCCGCCTTGAGCACGTGAACGAGCCTTATCTACACGATAGAATCTATCGAAGATCTTACCTAAGTCCTTTCTAGGAATACCTAATCCTTGATCAGAAATACTCAAGATAACGTGACCTTGACTATGAGTTAAGCGAACGGTAATCACACCACCATCAGGTGAATATTTAATCGCATTATTCATAATGTTGTCGATCACCTGCATCATCTTGTCAGTGTCAATCTCTACCCAAAGGGCCTGATTGCCTAACTCACGTTTGATAGTGTATTTCTTTTTGTGGCCCTTATTTTTATCGGTTTTCACAATCATATCAAACCGGTTCAAAATATGGTTTACAAAGTCATTCAAGTTAACGAATTCCAGATCCATCTTTGAAACGCCACGGTCCATTCTGGACAGGCTAAGTAAGTCGTTAATCATTCTGATCATTCGACTTGTTTCTTGCTGAGTGACTTCCAAGAATTTAGGCGCAATTTCAGGATCTTTCCATGCACCTTCATTTAAAGCTTCAATGTAGGCTTGCAAACTTGTTAAAGGTGTTCTTAACTCGTGAGAGACGTTGGAAACAAATTGTCTTTGTGAATTTTCATTCTTTTGTTGTTCCGTGACATCATGAAGAACGCAAACACTACCTGATACGAAGCCTGTTACACGCTTAATTAATGAAAAACTAGCATGCAAAATAATTTCATCACGCGTACCCGGATCAAGAGTAACAACGATTTCCTTTTGGCTAGAAATCAAATCTTGTGACGATGTATCTTTCAAACCTAAAACTTCTGCTATTGGCTTATTAATGATCTCATCTTCGTTCGCATTCAAATAGCTAAGTGCCATGTGGTTAACGACGCTGACGTTGCCGTGACGGTCGGTAGCAAGCACCCCATCACTCATGTGCGACAGCACGCTATCTAGCCTACGTCTTTCACTATCTGATTCTTCTTGCGATTGTTCAATTCGAACGGACAAAGTATTAAAGGCTTTGGCCAATTGTCCCAACTCATCGTTTGAGTAGATTTTTACCTGACTAGAATAATCACCGTTGGCAATATGCAGGGCCTGTTTTTGCATTTCCTCAATCGGCTGAGTAATTGCGCGGGAAATAACTAGTGCTAAAAATGCTCCAAGTAGTGCCGCAATTAATGAAGCAATCAAGAATGTTAAGGAAATCTGCCGCAGATTATCGAAGACATCCTGCATGCTGGCCTTAACATAAATTGCACCAACATTGTTGTTCGAACCGTTGCCACTAGTTAAAGGCGAGATCTGAATCATGTAATTGCCATGATCATCAACCACCTTATTAATCTGGTGCCCGGTTGAAATTACTTGCTTAACATCAGTATTGTTAATTCGCTGACCAATCTTGCTTTTATCGTTCAAATTAGAGACCGCACGAATCGTATCTTTATTATCAACAACGATAATTTCACTAATCGAGTCATTGTTATAATCATTGACGATTTGATTCAAGCGATCATTGGCATTTTTGCTATCGCTGGCTAGTTGATTGGCCAACTGATTGCTTACGATCGTCTGAATCTGAATCGATGATTGAAAGTTTTCAATACTATTTTGTTCTAATTGCCTGGTAAAATAAGCTCCAATTACTTCAATTGTTGCTAGCAGCATCAACATAAACACAATCGCTAGCTTAGTATTAATTGAATTAAATGTAGCGTTTAATTTCTCTCTGAGTTTTTTCATCATTCAACATTTTTAACATAAAAAAGAAAGTCACTTACCTTTTCAGTTTTGTGACTTTCTTCATTAACCTTCACTTGGCTGTTTTACGTAATATCCTACACCACGACGAGTAACCAAAACCTGAGGTTGAATTGGATTGTCTTCAATCTTTTCTCTCAAGCGGTGAACAGTTACGTCGACTGTACGCACATCGCCAAAGTAGTCATAGCCCCACACAGTTTGTAAAAGGTGTTCACGAGTCATAACTTGCCCCATATGTTGAGCTAAGTAGTAAAGAAGCTCAAATTCACGGTGAGTAAGTTCAATCTTTTGACCATCTTTTTCAACAATATAAGCATCTGGCATGATAACCAAGTTACCGATCTTAATATTCTTATCTGTATCATCTTGGCTGGCTGCTTCTGCCTTCTTAACGATGTCACGACGGCGCAAGTTAGCTTTAACGCGGGCAACTAATTCTCTATTAGAGAAAGGCTTAGTGACATAGTCATCAGCACCCATTTCTAGACCAAGTACTTTATCAATTTCAGTATCTTTAGCTGTTACCATGATAATTGGCATATCGTGCGTTTGACGAACTTCACGAGCAACCTCGAGTCCATCTTTCTTTGGTAACATTAAATCCAGGATCATTAAGTCTGGATCGTATTCGTCAACTTTCTTAACAGCTTCTTCGCCATCATAGGCGGTGTCGACATCAAAGCCTTCCTTAGTTAAATTAAATTTAATGATATCAGAAATCGGCTTTTCATCGTCGACGACGAGAATCTTTTTTGGCATCGGGAATGCCTCCTTTGCCCTTACATTATACTGGATTTTGCGGTTTTAGCCAAAAAAATCGAAAAAATTTAAAAAAAGTCTTGCATTTTTTGCCAGTTAATTGCATAATAATATCTGTTGATTGATTAAGCACATGGGTGGCTAGCTCAGCTGGCAGAGCAACGGACTCTTAATCCGTGGGTCCAGGGTTCGATCCCCTGGCCACCCATAATATATTAGTTAGAGATAGGATTTTAATCCTATCTCTTTTTTTGATCTTCTAATTGGATTTAAGGTTGCCGATCTTGGTAAAATATAGATAAGATATTTTGACTAAGGGGGCTTTACTATGAACGAAGCTGTATTTTTCAATCCGGGGGATGCGATTGCATCTTCCCATGACTTCAAGGAAGCACGCAGAAGTGCACAAATTATTAAGGCAGAACGTCCAACGGGCCGCCAGATTGTAATTGCTAAAAATGATAAGAGTGGTATCTATGCTGTCTACTATGCAGACAAGATGCAGGAAGATCAGACTGGCACTGCATATCACATTGAAGATAAGCTTTAAGATTGATCGGTCAAATGGCCGATTTTTTGTTTTTTTATGTTTTTGAGCAATTATTTTGACTTTTTTTAAAAAAGTACTTGTCAAAAGCAAAATCTACTGGTAATATATTTAACTGTCAGCGAGAGAGCTGATAAAAAATATGGGTGGCTAGCTCAGCTGGCAGAGCAACGGACTCTTAATCCGTGGGTCCAGGGTTCGATCCCCTGGCCACCCATAATATGGAAATGGCACTGCAAGAAGGTGGTGCTTTTTTTGTGCTTAAAATTGAATAAAGAAAAAAACTGATATCTCCTTGCTGATTATAGCGAAGACTATCAGTCTTTTTGCTTATATTTCAAAAATTATTTCTTCAATGATGCAACTTTTGCTTCTTCTGGAGTGTTAGATGGGGTAAGTTTCAAACCGATGTCGATAGATTTAACATCACCAGCTTTTACATAGGCATTCTTACCAACATGAATAGTACTCCAACGAGCTGTTGGTGTAGTACTTGCGTAAAAACTCGTACCTACTAAGTGATAGAATAATTCACCTCTCTTTTGATCAACTGATCAGAGGGAATTAAAGAACGTCCATTGGACTTCACCTCTGTTTGATAATATTCAACAAGGTACTAATTTAATTTGACCAATAATAGTCTTTATACTAATTACTGCAACTAAAAACATCCCTGCCTCAGCATAAGCAACGGAGTTTTTTCATGCTATGATTAACAAGATAAGCCTACGGAGGAAGAAGAATGAAACGCGTTTATTACTACCATAAAACTACAGACGATGTTGTCGACAGCCATAACCAAAATTTCAGCTTACCCGATGATTACGTCATCCTGCCAACCTCTCGCGCTGCCAAAATCTGGTCTGCTATTGCTCGACGCCTCGCAGCTGGCTTCGGCTGGATCGGCTTTCGCCTCTTTGACCACGTCCAAGTCATCGGCAAAGAAAAGCTAAAACAAGTTGACGGTGGCTATTTCATCTACGGCAACCACACCCGTCCTATGGGCGACGTCTTCACTTCACTCACTATTTTTCCAGTAAAAAACTTCTACGCAATCGCGGGACAGGCCAACTGGGGCATCCCCTTCATTGGCAAGTATCTCGTCCGCTACGGCGGCTTACCCGTCGGCAAAGACATCAAGCAGTCAATTAAACTAATCAAGGCCATTCAAACCGTGATCAACGACAAAAAAGGCGAGGTCCTCATCTACCCTGAAGCCCACGTTTGGCCCTATTACACCAAAATCAGATATTTTGACTCCACCAGCATGCACTTTCCTGTCAAGCTAGGCGCTCCAAGTTTCGTTATGACGAAAACCTACCATAAAAAGCTCATAGGACGTCGTCCACGCTGCGTTATTTACATTGATGGGCCATTTTATCCAGATCAAACTCTAACCCGTAAGGAAGCGCAAAATAAGCTACACGATCAAATCTGGCAAGCCATGAATAAGCGAGCAAAACTCAGCAACTACGAATATTATCAATACATCAAAAAATAAAAGCCGTCCTATATTTGGGCGGCTTTTATCATTAATGGGCTAAAACTTTTCCATGGTATCATATAGTTGTCAATCTTTATCACTAAAGAACAGGAGAAGATATGAATATACTTTTTTGTGGAGACGAAAACGCGGAAGATGGCGTTTTAATCTCTACTCTTTCTTTAATAAAAAATTCCGGCGCTAAGAAATTACACCTTTACATCTTAACCATGGATGCTCACAGCGATGAACGTAAGTATCATTCATTTTCCATGCAAGCCGCAAATTATATTCGCAGCCTTTTGACCCAGGCAAATCCTAACAATACTTTGCAATTAATTGACTGCACAGAACTATTTGAAAAGCAGCCGCCAACTGTCAACATGAATACGCGTTTTACACCTTATGCCATGCTTAGATTATTTGCGGATCAACTGCCTGAGATTCCTGATCGCATTCTTTATCTTGACGATGACATTATCATCAGAAGCGACATTACCGAGTTTTATCAGCAAGATATGACAGGTATCGAACTAGCCGGTGTGCTTGATTACTGGGGAAAATTTTTCTTCCACAACGTCAAGACTAAGCGTGTCTTTGATTACCTCAATTCGGGCGTTTTGCTTTTGAATATGCCTAAGATCAAAGAAACTGATCTTTTTGCTAAAGTGCGTCAAATGATGCAAACTAAGAAGATGTTCTTGCCAGATCAATCAGCTATTAACAAATTAGCTGTCGCTAAGCGTGTTTTCCCACGCTACTACAACGAACAATACAAGTTGCAGAAAAACACCAAGATTCAGCATTTCACCACCAGCTTTCGTTTCTGGCCTTACTTTCATACTCAGACCGTTAAGCCATGGGATGTTGATCGCGTACACAGCGTACTTCATTTACATGAATATGATGATATCCTTACCGAATATCTCAAAATACGCCATAATTTAAAGAAATAGTTTTTTGGAGGAAAATTATGAAAACAATTCCAGTATTTTACACTATCAGTGACAATTACACACCTTATGCCTATGTTTCAATTCAATCGTTAATTGATCATGCAGATCCTAACAAGGACTACACCATCACCCTTTTAGTTCAAGAAATCTCTCCTGAACACAAAAAGAGCTTGGAAGACATGTCAACCGACAACATTCATGTCCACGTCTTCCACATTGACGACGACATGGTTAAGCCAATTCACAAGACTAAAGAAAACTACCTCCGTGCACAATTTTTCACCATGTCTATCTTCTATCGTCTATTCATCCCTGAATTATTCTCACAATACGACAAGGCAGTTTACCTAGATGCTGATACCATCATTTGTGCGGATATTGCAGATTTATACGACACCGAAATCGGCGACAACATGTTTGCCAGCTGTCCTGATTTGTCTATTCGCTACATGCCACTTTTACAAAAATACATCAAGGAATGTCAAGGCATTTTACCTGCCGAAAAGTACATCAACAACGGTGTTATTTTGTTTAACATGAAGGCCTTCCGTGACAAGCACTTCATCGACAAGTTCTACTACCTCATGGGCAAGTACCACTTCGACAACGTCGATCCAGATCAAGCTTACATGAACGAAATTTGCGAAGACAAGATCTACCACTTACCTAAGGAATGGGACGCAATGCCTAACGAAAGCATCCCCGAAATCGAAAATCCTAAGATCGTGCACTACAACTTATTCTTCAAACCATGGCACTTCGAAGATGTGCAATACGCCCACTACTTCTGGGATGTTGCCAAGAAGACACCATATTATGATGAATTAAAGAAACAATTAGATGATTTCACAGATGAAGATCGTCAAAGAGCACGTGCCGACCTAGAACGGATGGCTGAAAGAGTTGATACAATCGTCAAAGAGCCAAATACCTGGGCTAAAGTTAAGCAACATGAATCAGTAAAGATTGGTTAAGGAAAGCAATTATGACAGTTCCAGTTTTTTATAGCATTAGTGACGACTTCACTAAGTATGCTGCAGTATCGCTTAATTCACTGGTTAAACATGCAAATCCTGAGACAGACTACACAGTATATTTTTTAAACCAAGATTTATCTGGCCAGCATAAACAAGATTTAAGTGATCTTGGCATTCAAAATGTGCACATTAAATTTTTCCATATTGATGATGACATTGCCAAACTTTACAACACCGAACTAGGCAACAACCTATTCGGTGCTTGCACCGACTCCTCTATCCAATATGTAGCCAAAATGGTGAAATACATCAAAGATGTTTTAGCGCTAGATCCAAAGAAATATATTAACTCAGGGATGTTAGTCATGAACTCTAAGGCATTCCGCGATGAGCATTTCATTAACCACTTCATGAATTTACTAGAAAGATACCACTTTGACTGTATTGCCCCAGATCAGGATTACTTAAATGAAATTGGTGAAGGAAGGATTTTGCACCTTGATCCGCGTTGGGATGCGATGCCTAATGAAAATACTAAGCCACTGAAAAATCCTGGTCTGATCCACTACAATCTTTTCTTTAAACCATGGCATTTTAAAAACGTTAAATACGAAGATTACTTCTGGCAAAGTGCTAAAGAGACTAAGTTTTATAATGAATTAAAAGCTAAACTCAATAATTATACTGACGCCGAACGCGCAGATGATCGAGAAAAACTTAATCACATTCTTTTAAAGGAAGATAAAACTGAACAAGATCCTAATAATTGGGCACGAGTGAAAGAACGAGAGGCTGTTAAACTATGATTTTTGGCGATAATCGCGAAGCTGTAATTAAAAATATTCAAAAAGCTGCCAACAAGCGAGACTTTATGGCAAAGGCAGAAATTGGCGATCCACAAATGACGCTTGATGAACGATTGAAGTTAGTTAATGACTATTGGAAAAATCGCAAATCATTTTCTAGCAAAATTAATAATCAAATTGGACACGCTATGCTTACTACTTTTGCCAAAACCTTAGCAGGTTCTACTGAATTCAAGGGATTGGAAAATTTAAACAATCTTCCTATTGGTGGAGCAATCGTAACTGCTAACCACTTTAACCAGATTGATTCTTTACCAATTAAATTATTAGCCAACAAGATGCATCATCAACTCTCAATCGTCATTGAAGATACTAACTTGATGCTGCCAGGCTTCTTCCGCTATTTAATGAACTATGTTGGAACTATCCCTCTAGTTCAAAGCGCAAGTTATATTGGCAATGAATTTCCTAAGCATTTAAGCAACGCACTAGCTAAAAACAACTGGGTATTAATTTATCCTGAACAAGAAATGTGGTGGAATTATCGTAAACCACGTAAATTGCAACGTGGCGCCTACTACTTTGCTGCAAAACAAAACGTGCCAGTTATTTCGCTCTTTATTGAGATTAGGGATTTGCCAAAAATAGAAAAGAAAGACTCTAATTTCTACGAGACTAAATATATTGTCCATGTTTTACAACCGATTTTTCCTGATGTTTCTTTAAGTGCTAATGAAAATGCGCACAAAATGATGAAACAAGATTATCAACAAAAAGTTGCCGCATACGAAAAAATTTACGGTAAGAAACTTAATTATGATTTCACAGATTGGGATATCGCAGGCTGGCGCGGCCATCTTTCATAAGAAAAATATAAGATAATTTGAAATAGTTTGTTCTAAAGTGACAACGTGTTACCATTAATATAACGTATTTTACTTTAGAAAGGAACTTCTTATGAAAAAATTTACCAGAGAAACTCTGTCAAACTATAACGGAAAAAATGGTCGACCTGCCTATATTGCAGTCAACGGTACCGTATATGATGTAACTAACAATTCTCAATGGACCAATGGTGAATACCATAATATTATGGCCGGCCAAGATGTTAGTTTTAACTTAACTAATACGCCAGATGTATTAGTTAATATTAATAAGGTTGGTTTATACAACTAGAAATAAATAAAAAATTTGATCAATAAAATAAATCCCCAAAAGAGAGCAGACTGTAAACATCTGCTCTCTTTTTTCTTCTCAAGTCGAATATTGTTCTTATTTAAAAAGATAATATAATAATAGTTAGTATATTATTATAAGTGAAGTGCTAAATTATGAATCTAAATCAACTTTATTACTTTAATGAATTGGTTAAACAACACCAATTTTCTAGTGCTGCAAAACGATTACATATTTCTCAGCCTAGCTTATCTAATTCAATCAAAACCTTAGAAAAAGAATTACATTATAATTTAATCGAACGGCGTAACGGCCGTATTGAATTAACAGAATAAGGTCAAATATTCCTTGGATCAGCAGATTCCATTATCTTAACCCTCGAAAAGACAAAAAATAATATTAATCATACCAAGCAAATAAGAAATAATACTATAGAAATAGGTTGCATCCCCACTGCTAGAGAGAACTTTCTGCCTCATATTACTTCAGCATTCGAAAAAGAAAATTCTAGCACATTTCATTACATTTACCACAATGCTATTTCTAATCAAATTTGCTTAGAAGTCCAAAACGGAAATTTCGACTTAGGCGTTTGTTCAAAAACTGATAATTATTCTGATTTAAACTTTATTCCTTTATATGTTGAAAATACCGTTTTTACAGCTTCAAAATTGGCATCTAAATTAGAGCTGTCTCAAAGCACGCGAACCATCTATCTAGTCTATAGTACTAAGCATCAGTTATCTCAACCTGCTCAGCAATTAATTGATTTTATTGCAAACTAAAAAATCAGCCAAAAAGGCTGATATTTTTTGTTCTAAATCTATACCTAATTTATAGATGAAATAGTTCTCTAGCTAATGCGTTATAATAATTTTATTATCGAAGGAAAGAAGGGATTTTCATGAATGACCCTGAAGCTTTATTACATTATCTTGATGTATTACTTAAAGAGAGCAATTTTACTAAAGCAGCGCGAGAATTATATATTTCTCAACCTTATTTAACCCAGTTAATAAAAAGAATCGAGAAAAAACTTGGTACCAAAATTATCAATCGTGACCGGACACCTTTTTCATTAACAGAAGCAGGCATGATTTATTACAAGTATTTAGAAAATATTTCTTACAGTGACCAACAATTGGATCGCGACCTTGCTCCATATACCCAACCTAACAAGGAAATCATTAAATTAGGCATTTTAGAAAGCTTAGGTTCATTTTTATTGCCTCGATTATTACCTTCATTTTTACAAAAAAATCCTAACGTGGAAATTCAGTTATTTGAAAATTCTCCACGCAAAAATGAAACAAATTTACTCAATGGTGACATTGATTGTTATATTGGACAAACACCTGAGACTATTTCCCACGATTTAGATTACCTAGTCAAAAATGGAGAACAATATTATGTAGTCATCCCTCAGAATTCGCCTTATTTCCGCTCTGACAAGTTTATTTTAGAAGCAGATGACTTAGACCTTAAGGAAGTTTTGCAGGCTCCTATGGTATTAAGTGCCTCAGAATCGGCAATTCGACATCAAGTGAATGGCTTATTTCAAAAATTTCATATTAAGCCTTGCATTGTTTTAGAAAGTAAAAGCATCATTACGGCTACAGACTTAGCATTAAGAGGAGTAGGCCTTACTATTTCTTCAGCTAGCATACTTAGCCGTATGCGCCAAACTCCAGTGAACCTACTAAAAATTGATGAAAATTTAATTTATATTAACTTCTTTATCGCAACTAAAAAAGAAGCCAAGATTTCTTCTTCTTTGCAAGAATTAATCGAAGAATTTAAAAATCTCGATTTAAGTTAAAAAGCATCTGTAAGTTTTTACCTACAGATGCTTTATTGTTAACTATTTTTAGCTTTAATCTTAAATATAATAGTTCCTAGTATTAAACCGACAATCATAGGAACTACCCAAGATAACCCTTGTCCTGCTAACGGAAGAGTATTTCTAACATGAGCAATAGCCAGTCCAAACGAACTTTGACTAACTACTGGCGGCATGCTGACGATCATATCAAGAATAGCTGGAATTAGTGTAAAAAATAAGCTCACCACGTACATAGTCTTATTTTTCTTAAAAATATGCACACCCAACGATAGAATAATTACTACAATTGCAATTGGATAAAGCAACATAAGTACCGGCTTAGACCAAGCAATAATCGTTTCCAGACCGCAATTAGCTACCAAGAAAGCAGCACCACAAGAAATCCCCAACCAAGTGTGATAGCTTAATTTTGAATAATGAGCATGAAAATCTTGTGCAAAGGCTGCTACTAATCCCACAGCTGTAGTGATACAAGTTAGGATTATTAAAGCTGCTAATAGTGCTTGTCCAGCAATACCTGCATAACTTTGAACAATTTGTGAAAAGGCAATTCCTCCGTCAGCAGAAACTTTAAATCGACCTAAAGACATAGCTCCAATGATGATTAGAAATACGTAGATCAATCCTATGGCTGACATACTAAATACACCTGAATTAGCAGTTACTATTGCGACACTTTTGTCTTCCTTTTTACCCATTTGCCTAATTGCGGTAATAATAGTTACTCCAAATGCCAATCCTGCCAATGCATCCATAGTGTTGTAGCCCTCTAAAAAGCCATTAATAAATGAAAGACCGCTACTACCATATGCCTTGGTTGCTGGAGCCGCATTAGGATCTCCCATCGGAAAAAGAAAAGCAATGAAAAACACTAAAAAGAGTAAGATTAAAAAGATAGGATTTAAAATCTTACCCAGAGCACTTAAAATATCACTTTCTTTATATGCAATAAGATAAGCAAAAATGAAAAATAAAGTCGTAAAAATCAATAAACCAATCTGATTAAACTGCTTTGGTACAAAAGGAGCTATTCCGACGGTATATGAAACAGTCGCCGTTCTAGGGGTACCAAATAATGGGCCAATAGTTAAATGAATCAAAGTCATGAACACTAATGCAAATTTTGCCCCAGCTGGCAAACCAATATCATACACACCATCTGAATGCGTCAATGCAATAGCTAACACCGAAAATAGCGGTAATAGCACACCCGTTACTAAAAATCCTACTGCTGCAAACGACCAATCATGTCCAGCAATTTGTCCTAAGTGAAGTGGAAAGATTAAGTTACCTGCACCAAAAAACAGAGCAAATAACATGGAACTGACTACGAAGTAATCTTTTTTAGATAACTCGCGTTCAATCTTTTCCATTTCATCCATAATATCAACTCCTAAATATTAATATTTCGACATTATCTCATAAAAAGTATAAAAAAAGAAGGAAGCTAGGCTTCCTTCTCTCTCCTTACTCCGGCTGTCAGACTCGAACTGACGACATCTTGATTAACAGTCAAG
>NZ_JAEHNT010000065.1:0-8816 GCF_016742815.1 Lactobacillus sp. A27 | reverse complement strand
GAAAAAAACGATCAAAACCTCAAATTTGAGAATTTTGATCGTTCTTTTTATGGCCTAGGATTTAGTTTTTTCCCAGACACTTTTTTACCTTAATTATTTTCATTTAACATAGGCTTCTTTAATTCCAATTACCGACAAAGCTGCTAAAAAGCCTGAAATCCCAGTAATTAACATCATCGCTGGCATGGAATTTCCTACCATTGGAAAAATAATAAAACTAAGCAGTGAAGCAACAATCTGTGGTAAGCAAATTGAGCAATTGAACAAGCCTAGATATGTCCCCATATGTTTGCCTGATAAGGCATTAGAAACCATCGTCAATGGATAAGTATTCATCCCTGCCCAACTAATACCAATCAATACAAAAGATAGAATCAGCATTCCTTGTGAATGAATTAAAAAGATTGAAGTATAGCCAATGGCTCCTAGTAATAAACTTAAACCATAGCCTAATTTATGATGGTTATTAGGCACCTTGGCTAATACATATGACCAAATTACTGCTGCAATTGATTGTACAGCTGTTAATACACCAAACCAATTCCCAGCAATCTGATAGCCTGCAGAAGAAGCATTCGTTGTATGCCAAACATTTTCTGCAATTGCGCCCGTAGCATATGTTGATAAATACTGAAAAGAAATCCAACAGAAGAATTGAACTAATGAAACTTGCCAGAATACTTTTGGTGCCTTTTTTAGCAAGTTAATCCAGCCGCCACCTTCTTGATTATCAGATTCCTTAATGCCATGATAACGAGCATAAGTTTCTGGATCATATTCATGAACTCTAAAAATTGTAAATAATGAAGTAATTACTAAAACTGCTGCACCAACATAAAATGAAATAACCACTGACTGTGGCACTACTCCCTTTTTGGCAGTGTTGGCAACACCTAGTGTCGTTAATAAGAATGGAAAGAATGCAGCAATTACGGCACCAAAGTTTGAAAGCATACTTTGAATACCATAAGCATATGACTTTTGTTCATCATTAACCATGTCACCAATCATCATCTTAAATGGTTGCATGGCCATATTCGAAGCAACATCAAGAACAGCAATAGCCACAGCACCGAATATCAATGCTTCAATTGAACCATATCCCAGACCAAAGCTGCCCACATTAGGTAAAATTACCATAGTTAAAACAGCGAAAATCATTCCTATTAATAAATACGGTAACCGACGTCCAATTTTAGGAATCCATGTCCGATCTGACAAAGATCCAATCCCTGGTTGAACTACCAACCCTGCTAACGGTGGCAGAATGAAGAACCAACCAAGTTTAGTTGGATCTGCACCCAAAGTTTGAAAAATTCTGCTCATTTGAGAAGTTTCCAAAGTAAAGGCAATCTGCACACCTAAATAACCCAAACTAATCATCCAGATTACACTACTAGCTAATGTAGGCAAGCCCACTTTTTCTGCTTTCATTTTTCCCTCTCATTTTCTCTCTTTTAAATCGCTTACATCAAATAAATATAGTCATCATTGTAAGAGCTTTCAACGTCTGATCTATTGTTAACGGTAACTAAATTTTATAAAAGCTTAAGGTCCACAATATTCTGCTAGTAGTAAAATATTAATCATAGAAATTGGAGGTATAATTATGCTTTCATTATTATTGGTAATTTTCCTACTTTGGCTATTTTTCAAATTGGGAATCGGTTTAATTAAAATTTTCGGCTTCCTAATTATGGCAGGATTGATTTTTATTTTTTGTGCATACTTATTAATCCCTTTTCTCGCCATCATTGGTATCGGAAGTCTCATCTGGGCATTAGTTAGATAAAAATTAAAGCAAGGTTATCTATATTTGATAACCTTGCTTTTTTACATTTCTTTCAATTCTCGCCTAATCAAACTTGCTAGTATTCCATATCCTTTATCACCAAAATGCAAGCCATCATTTTTTATTCCCCGAGAAATATCGCTTAAATCGCCTGCATCAATCATTGCTTGGCACAAATCTGCATAATGAAAATGATATTCTTCTGCTATCTCTTCAACCACTTTCGCATATTTTTTTACCAACTCATTATTGCGTACATGTTGCTTCTGCTCATCTACTGCTGGCGGCGAAATGAGCAATACATGTGGCGGATAGTACTGACAAATAACCGCAGAGGCAATTAATTCCATATTTCTTTTAAATTGCTCTAGCGGAACCTGCTTATGTGTTGCCAAGTCATTTGTTCCTAATAAAATCACCAAATTATCGCACTTTTTCACGCTCAATACTAATTCATTTAATCGAGCAAAAAATGCTCCTGAATTAATTCCCGAAACCGCAGTATTTTCAATCTGAATCTCAGGCAATATCTGCTTTAAATTCCAGTTAATATGTGGCTCGGTCTTCCCTTCATATCGAGCAATAATGCTATCGCCTGTAAGTAGTACTCTCATTTTAATTTAGCTTTCTTATCCTTTTTAGTAGGTTTGATATTTAAAACGTCTAATAAAAAAGTGAAAATCGGAACTCCTACAATTAGTCCCCATGTACCCCAAAAATGTTCTGCTACAAGAAGTACTAAAAAAGTATAAAAGATCGGTAATTCTGTCTTGCTGGCCATAAACTTAGGATTTAGCACATACGCCTCGATTGCATGAATAATCATGATCATGACAAAAATATAAATCACATAGCGAATGCCGCCGACGGAGTACCCTACGATACTTAATGGAATCAGCGAAATAATCACACCGGCAACTGGTACTAAGCTTAAGATAAATACCATCAAGCCTAAAGCTACAATTTGTGGCATTTTCATAATCGCCAAACCAATCATGGTAAGGGCCGTATTACAGATTGCAATAAAAAATTGTGCTTCTAAAACTACACCAAAAGTATTAGTAAACTTTTTGCCAAAGTAACGAATATCTTCAAATAACCATTTTAAGTAGCCGCTTTTAACAAATAAACTTGAAAACTCTCGCATCTGCTTTAATTCGATAGTGTAAAAGAAGCTTAAAATAAGCGACATGAATGTTGCAATCGTCAACGTACCAATATTAGTAGCGGTATGAAAGGCAAATGTCATGGCACGCTTTGCCTGTGTAACAAGTTCACCTTTGCTAATGTAATGCGTTACATACGACATTAACCGCGATGACTGATTCGTCTCATAAAACGCCATTACGGATTTGACCATCTTAGAAATCTGTCCAACCAACATCGGCATATAAACCGTAATGACAAAATAAAGTAGTGCCAAAATAATTAAATACGTCACTACAACAATTGCGCCGGTTGGCATTTTAGAAACATAACGCTGTACGAAGTGAATCAAATGCACAATAACATATGTAAAAATAAACGTTAACAAAATCGTATTCATCATCGCACGCATTTCATAAAGAAAAGCAACAATGATCAAAAATACTACAAACCTGCGCAAAGGAATATTATTTTTGAATTTCTGCCAAGCAGTATCCATAACCTAACCTCGTTTTCTCTAACTCATATGTTTGATTGTATCATTCCTAAATTTGTTCTTGGTATTTCTATACCACTTTCCACTAAAAAAATAGACAACTCAATTGAGAGTTGTCTATTTTGCTATCTAATCTTCTTTTTTCAAAATATCTTTTTTGATTTCCATAAACTTTGGTGCATCAAGTACTTTTAACTTAGGGAAACTCTTAAGAAAACGTTTATGGTTCCAGCTTAATTTATATGGCTGTAATTCATTATAGTGCTGCATTACTGAATGATGCCAATCGCCAACTTTTAACTTACCTTTTTCAGGCATTCTGCTTTCAACTTTGATTCTTACGCGTTCAATGAATTGATTGATATGGTCATCCCACATCTTGGTCGTAGTATGGAATCTTTCTACACTGATCATAGTTAAGACTGTATCGAGTCCCATTACAATCGTAATACCTACGGCTAACCAGCCATGAGTATCTCTTTCTTCTATGTTTATAATATCTTGAACAAATGGCTGCACAAATTTTACCAGTAACACCACTCCAATTCCCCAAAAGAGCGAAATGATTGGAGCTACTCTTCCTTGAACGTTTCCCCATAAGTGAGAATAATCCCATAATTTCATATGAAAGACTTTTTCAAGAAAGAAACTAGCAAAATATTCAAAGACTGTTGCAACAATAAATCCAATTACAAATAAAAGAAATAAGTTATCTTGTACATCTTTGGTACAAATTAAAATAGTCGTAATTGCAAATCCATAGACTGGACAATATGGTCCAAAAAGAAAGCCACGATAATCATAATGATGATCTTTAATTGAACAGTAGCAAGTTTCCCATAGCCAGCCAATAAAAGAATACGTAAAAAATAAAACAATAATTTCTGAAATTGAGTATGGCATATTATATCTCTTTCATGATACAAAGTTATAACTCCATAATACGTGAAAGATCAAGTTTTATCTATCAAAAATCCGAATTTTATAATTAATATACTTTTTATTTTGAAAATTTTCTTTTAATTCCTAATATTCCTGCCAGCAAAATGAATACACCCATCAAACTTAAAATGCCATTTGTCCTTTCACCAGCTTGTGGCAATTTGCCTGAACGACTTCTAGATGAATGCTCCTTAGTTGAAGAATGTTTTAGTGATTTAATATCATCATCTTCTTCATCTAAGTCGGTATCATCACTTGAATCGCTATGCGTAACCTTTTGTTCTTTCTTGTCAAAGCCACTTAGCTCTTTAGGATTTACATCCTTAGCCGCTTCAAATGTAGATTCCGGTGTACTTGTCTTAGATAACGTCTTGACTGGCTCAACATCCTTATCGTTTGTTTGCTGACTATCTTTTTTATCGTCTAATAATTTGAGTAGTTTTGAGAACAATATGGACAATCCTCTATCTTTTTCAGCTTTCTCAAGAGTCTTGCGTCGTGCCATTTCATCATTGCTCTCACTACGGATCCCCACAAAAGTTGCATCATAATCATCTAAAATTCTCCCTTCGTATAAACTACTTTTTCTTTTATCTTCATTTTTTAACTGATATTCTAATTGGATCTTATTAATCCCGGTAATCGCTTTTTGTTCCAGAACTTTCGTCTTATATTTAATAGTAAAAGTTCTATGTGATCGTCCCTTATTATTTAAACTAATCAACAATTTATTTTGATCAAATTTAACTTCTTTCTTGCCTAACTCGATAAAAATATCATCGGTTTCGATTCCTACCGTATTTTTATTAAATTCCAGACCCTCTGGTAGCTCATTCAAAATTTTTATCGGTCCTAAAAATTCTTTTTCATCAGGATTTACTTTTATTTCCCATGCAATACTATCTTGGTGTTGATTCAATTTACCAATAATTTCAGTAAAAAGTGCCTCTTTATCTTCAGGTTCAATTGTTAAGACCTTCTCAATTTTTCCAGCATGCACAGTTAGTTCTTGTTTATCATTCGCTGAATTACGAACCAAAAGATCAAATGTTAGCTGACCTACAAGGTGATCATACTTTTCAATCTTGTTATTAAATTTCACTAAAACGCGATTGGTTTCAACAGTATATGTCCCAACTTTTTGCTCGTTATCATTTTCGTCTTTAATGATAATATTTTTAGTTTTATTAATTCCTTTTGCCTGGACTTTATCAGATTCACTCCAGGTAATAGTCAGTGAATCATCACTTTTCAACTTATCCTTCTGATAACCGGTAAGCTCCACATTAACGTGAACTAGCTGACCACTCTCCACTTTTTCTGATCTGCCATCGTTAAGAACGATCTTAGTAAAATTATCACTCACGGCAGCTTGAACGTTTTTTGCTCCTTTGACCCACATCAGCATTAATAAAAGCACAACACTGACCAGTAATTTTTTCATATCATATTCCCTCATTAACTTTTAGATTCGTTAATTGAGATTATACAGAGGAAAAAAGTAAAAGATAGCTATTCGGTAAAGGAGAAAAACAATATATATTTTTCGTAATTGCTTTTGTGACAAAAGTTGATTTTTGTTCATCACATAAAACAAAACTGATCAAAAAAGCCCGCCTCTCGGCGAGCCTTTCTTAATTTCAAGCTTAATAATTCAATTTGATTTGTAATGCACCAGTTTCAACACAATCACCGAAGCATTTCATTGCAGCATCGTATGCAGCTTTTGCAGTTTGCTCATTAGCATTATGCAGTTTCTTTTGTAATTCTTCACCAGTTAATTTCTCAGCTTCTGCATCAGTTTCAAGTAAAATATGACGACCTGCAGCTAATGTTTGTTGCTTCAATTCTTCGACTGAAGCGCTGTAGCGGAATGGATGCTCATCAACAATGGTAGCGATAGCTTGGGTCAGCCAATACATATTTTTGATATCAAAATGTTCCTTGGTATCACGGTAAACGCTAGGCGTATCAAGCACGTTGGTATAGTATGGCGCAATGCCATTGAATGTATTAGGACCAAAGGCTAACCATTGAACGCCAGCTATTTCCTTAGGGACATCATTTCTAATTTGTAAAATTGATAATTCCTGATTACGTTGAAAACCAATCGGACGAAAAGCATGACGGTCTGCATCAGTGCCTTGTAAGCCATAAGGATCATACTTAGTATGTTGATAGCGTGATGATAAAGCATACTTGAAATCTTCAATAGTTAATAAATGTTCAGGCTTTTTAATGAATGGCAAGTTAGGATCATCAGGCTCATGAACATCACTTGGATTAAAGAGTTTTTGAATATACCATTGGCGCGGAATGTTGTATTCATAGTCTGAATCATCGTGACTACCAAAGATATGACGAAGATTATATGGATTACCGCTGTGATCAATATCTAAGTGATACTTTTCAATCATTTCTTCCAAATCAGCGGAAGCCATCGTATCATCACTAGCAAAGTCAAAATCGGTGATGCTAAACCAGTTTGGCGCAGCGATGTAACAATCATCTGGAATTCTTTGAGCTGCCCAGTGATGGCCACCGATAGTTTCCATATACCAAACTTCATCTTTATCTGAGAAGGCTACGCCGTTTGATTCATAAGTGCCGTATTTTTCTAGATATTGCCCGAGCAATTTTACCCCTTCACGAGCTGAATGAATATAAGGCAAAACGATCGTAACGAAGTCTTCTTCACCGATTCCCTTTTTGTTCATTGGGTCAACGCCCAAAATACGTGAATTGGTAGTGCTGGTTTCGGTGGCACTCATTGCAACATTAGCGGCGTTGATGCCGGCTTCGCCCCACCAGCCCATGGTCTTCATGGTTGATTCAAGTTCTGGCACAGCGGTATAACGCATAGGATTGTCAGGCAAATCTACCTTGCACTTAGAAGTTACTGATTGATAATCTTTAGGTTGCTTGTCAGGCGTTACGACGATGAAACGTTTAGGATTAAAGGCGTGACCGTAGTCTTCGTTTCTGGCAATTAAAGTTGAACCGTCAGCCGTAGCTTTTTTACCGGCTAAAATTGTTGTACATGGCATTTTTTATCCTCCTATAATTTTGTTCTTTTTAGTCTATTGCAGAACACTTGAGAAATAATTAATGGATAAAACATTTAGCTACTCTTCTTTCAGAATATCTTCTGGTGATTTAAAAGATTGATCGCGACTCAATGAATCTAAATATTCTTGAAGAGTTATATTTTTCTCATAGATATATTTTCTTACGGTCTGTGCAACCTGCTTACCACTAATTAACATGATTGGATAATCGTCTTCCAGTATTTCGCGTTGAGCTGGGTCGCTGAAAAAAGATGTAGTCACAAATGCTGCAATCCATCCACGCTTTAACCTAGCAACTACTCTATCAACGGCTTCTCCTGTTATACGCTGATCTCGTCGGTAACATTTAGCTTGACCTAATACCACCTGTCTAACTTGGCTAATGCCCTTAGTTCCAATATCTACTCGTAAAACAAAATCATAACCACCATCACCAGATGATTTAGTTACCCAACCATCATGGCATGCATCCCCAATAATTAATCGTGTAATTTCTTTAGCTAGACCTTCAAATTCAAAATCTCCACTATGAGCTTTTGAATTATCTTTCTTACGATAATATTCATAGATTTGATTCAAAATTTTATCATCTGCGGAACCAGGTGTAGGCAGTTGCTCCTCTTTTTTAGAAGTACTTCTTCCATAAACCTTTCGGCGAACTTTTTCTAAATCTCCAGTCCTTATCCAAAATTTCCATTCTTTAGGAGCTAGTGCATTGGCTAAAGAAAGAAAATTTTTATCTTTAGCTGCCTGTTTTCTCGCTTCAATCCAGGACCAATCAAAGCCTTCCTGTTCTTTTTTCATTGAAAATACACAGAAAGTGAATAAATAATTGGAAAAATATGCTTTATCTGCCCCACTACCTGTGTATTGAGTTACCAATTTAACATTTTTTATCACACCATATCCGTGAAAAATTCTTTCTCCCTGTTTACGTGTTTCAAAAAATACAATAGGAACAGCAGTAGCTCTTACTTCGGGATTAGGATCATGACTAATTTTAAATTGATCCAACAAATATTTATTCCCTCGTGTAGTTGCAGGATCTGTGTCAGGTCTTTTATTATCACCATAATAATTTATATACCCAACATCTTCATTAAACTCATCTTCCCATGGATTATAGTTAATCCCTCTGGATTTCGTATTACTTGAAATAATAATGCATTCATTTTCAGCAGGTTTAAAAATTCCAGCTTGATTAAAATAATTTTTCTTTCCATCTTTTAAATGGGTTGCAATAAAATAATTTTTCGAAGAATCATCATCTTCAGAAATATAATATGTATGTAGTGACCCTCGAAATTCGGACATGAATCTCGAGGGTTTTACTATGTCTAAACTAACTAAAAAGGATAAAATTCATATTTTT
>NZ_JAEHNT010000064.1:0-320 GCF_016742815.1 Lactobacillus sp. A27 | reverse complement strand
ATCGTTTGCGGCAAGACGGATCTGCGTAAAGGCATTGATGGACTAGCAACTTTAGTCAAAGAACAGTTTGAACTTGATCCTTTTAGCGGCAAAGTCTTCCTCTTTTGCGGCGGAAGCAAGGACCGCTTCAAAGCCCTTTATTGGGACGGACAAGGTTTTTGGCTGTTATACAAAAGATTTGAAAATGGAAAATTGAACTGGCCCAGGAATCAAAATGAAGTTCAAGCTTTATCTTTTGAGCAGGTCGACTGGCTAATGAAGGGCTTCGCAATCAATCCAAAAATAAAGAACACGAAAGCGTGCGAATTCTACTAACACTT
>NZ_JAEHNT010000063.1:0-3880 GCF_016742815.1 Lactobacillus sp. A27 | reverse complement strand
AAAAAAACGATCAAAACCTCAAATTTGAGAATTTTGATCGTTCTTTTTATGGCCTAGGATTTAGTTTTTTCCCAGACACTTTTGTTATGGATCACCTCCACATACGTGGAGAAAACAAGGTAAGCAACAATGATTTTGGACGTGATTTAGGATCACCTCCACATATGTGGAGAAAACACTAAAAGAATCCCATCGTTAAGCCATTTAGATTTAATAAAAAGCTGAAATTTATTCAGTTTATATTTTATACAACAATAATTATACCAGTGCATCCCTTATCCTTCACTCCAATAAACAAATCCAAACTAAAAAAGTCCCAAACGGGACTTTCTTCACACATCTAATCTCTCAAAGCACGATTGCCAATATCATGGCGGTAGAAGCAATCTGGCAGATCAAGCTTGCTAAAATATGAATAAACATTATCCTGCGCCTAGACTAGATTGTCGGCTTCCGAAATTACCATGAACAGGCGGCCACCATCACCTATCAGATTATCCAAATTACCTTTCACGTTGGCATAATCGATATAAGTATTAGTGCCGTGAGGCAACTTGCCGATCTTCACATTAGGTGCCGGATGCGTTGGATAGCCTTTGCTGCAAACAACCACGCCTAAGATAGAGCTATCGTTTTCTTCAATTTCAGGCAGCTTTTCATGATTTACCGCTGCATCGATCACTTCTGCAAAATCATTTTTAATTCGAGGTAAGACAACTTGAGTTTCAGGGTCACCCAAGCGAACGTTATATTCAATGACCTTTGGACCATTCTCCGTCATCATTAAACCGATGTACAAAATACCGCAATAATGGTAGTTTCCTTGAACCAATCCATTCATCGTTGGCTTCACGATCTCGTCGATCATTCTTTGACGATCTTCTTTTTTCAGTTGTGGCAAAGGAGAATATGATCCCATACCGCCGGTATTTGGGCCCTTGTCGCCATCGCCAACTCGCTTATGGTCTTGCGCCATTGGCAAAATGGTGAACTGATCTTCAGAAACAACCACAAACATTGAATATTCCGGACCAACTAAGCATTCCTCAAGGACGACAGCAGTTTGGCCACCAGCAAACATTTCTCTGATCGTTTCTTCAGCGACGTCTTGGTTCTGAGCAATGGTTACACCTTTACCACCAGCTAAACCATCTTCTTTGATCACCACTGGATAATCGAAGTTCTTCAAACCTGCAATACAAGTTTCAGCACTGGCATAAGTTTCATGGCGAGCAGTTGGAACATCATATTTGTTCATAAAGCGCAGAGCGTAATCCTTTGAGCCTTCTAATTGTGCCGCTCTTTGGTTAGGGTCGAAAATCTTTTGTCCTGCCTTTTCAAATTTATCAGTAATGCCAGCACAAAGACATTTTCTGGACCAACAAATGTCCAATCGACCTTTTTATTTTTACCACCATCACGTGCAATAAATTCACGAATCAATTCAGTACTGTCACCCGAACCATATCCACCTTCAGAAAGGAATGGTGCAATCTTTTTATTAGAAAATTCGCCGCCATATTCAAGTAGGAATGCCCTCATTGGTTGACTTAAAGTCATTGCCCAGATCTGATAGCCTAAATAAATTGTGTCATATTGGCTCAAATCAGGTAACTGCATTTCAAGCTCTGGTGAATCATTTTGAATTCTTTCACAGTTAGCGCGATTGAGCGTTTTACGGTAATTTGCTGGATAAGGATTTCTTAAAGTAATTTCTAAAATATCAGCACCGGTTTCACGCGCAATTTTACTTGCGAGCAACTTAGTTGAACCGGAACACGACCAAAAGATAATGATGCTTTTGGTATCTTTAGTTAATTTTCTAACTGGTTGACCATCGGATGGAGTGCCATAACCATTCTCCCAATCATAGCCACGTCTTTCTAATTGATTTGCGCGAATATCTTCACCATTAATTTATCCAACAACTGAACCTAAATCTGAATAAGTACGGCCAAACATAATTTTCTTTCCCCTCTTGTTCTCAATTGTTACTACAAGTATAAGGCGAGCAAGAGAGTGTGAAAATTATTTAATGTTGATGCTGGTATACGTTAAAAGTATAAAAAAGCTCAATCCTCATTTGAGAATTGAGCTAATTTTTATTCATCTTTCTTATCGTTGCTTGCATCCCACACCTTTTTCAAAGCGGGGACCTTACCCAAGTCAGTCATTTCATCCTTGCCAACCACGATTAAGTTGTTAGGACCTTGAGCTAATTGGTTGAAGCTGTCTAAACTCTGGTTTCTGAAGTATCCTTCGCCAGCCTTTGACAAAGCTTCTTGCATCTTTTGTACACGATAAGCATCGGCATCAGCCTGCGTCTTAACAGCTTCAGCGTTGGCCTTAGCAGTAGCAACCAAAGCATCGTTCTTAGCCTTAGTGGTCATTTCAATGGTACGAGCTTCACCTTCGGCCTTAGCAATTGCGGCAGTCTTTTCACGGTCGGCAGTAAGTTGTTTGTCCATGGCACGTTGAATTTCAGCACTTGGTAAAAGTTCATCAACGTTGACACGAACGACCTTGATACCGTAGATATCAGTCAGGTCACCAGTTGCAGTGAAAAGTTGATCGTTAATTTCCTTAGTTGAGCCAAGGGCTGCGTTCAAATCCATACGACCAATAATGTCACGCAAGTGACCACGGATTAATTGCACCATTGATTCAACTGAGTCGGTGTTGTTGTAGAAGTAACGGTATGAATCAGTGACCAAGTAGTTCAAAGTTAAACTAGTAGAAATTTCAGCGTTATCTTTGGTAATGATTGAGTACTTAGAAATTTCAAGTGGTTGAAGTGCTAATGGAACTTTGCGAATTCTTTGGAAAAGTGGCCAGACAAAGATAAATCCAGCTTTTACTGTCTTAGAATACTTACCCAAGGTTTCAACCAAACCTTCATTATTTTGTGGAACAATTCTAAAACCACAACAAACATACACAATAACTAAAACAACAATAATGCCAATAATAATTCTTGCCATCATAATTTTTACCTCAAAACTTAGTTATCTTTCTTTTCATTCTTTTCCGCATCAAGCCTCTTGGCGACATCTCCAAGCAAATCTTCCCTTCCGGTCAATGTGTTCAGGCGCTCGTCAAGCAGTTTGGCGTATTCATATTTATTCATTTGATCCAAATTATCCCATGCATTTGGAATCTCTACTCTGAAAGGAATACCATTATGAAGAATAATCTGATCATAGAACATGTTAATTGCCGTAGCTGAATTTAACCCCAGCTTTTTCAGAATAGCTTCTGCCTTTTCCTTCTTTTCTGGATTCATTCTGACATAAAGTCCTGTTGTTTTTTCTGCCATAATTTTTACTCCTTTCTGAATTTGATACTATTATATATCGTTCGCATATAAATTGCATATATTTTTGCAAAATATTTCAGTTTGAATTAATCGATCTTAATAGCTAAAAATAGATTTTGTTTTCAGAGTATACTTATATTTATAGAAAGTGAAAATGAAGGAAACAACAATGAAAACTAACAGAAATTCAAAGATTAAGAAAAATAAGTCTAACTTTTGGGATATTCTTCCTCAAATCAATAACAAAGAAAAAAGACAAGAAATTGAAGAGTTAGGTTATAATCCTTCTGAACAACGTGCTGTTGGTAAAGAAAGAATTACTGATAAAAAGTGCTGATAGTCTTCATAAGCAAAGACACATCAGCACTTTTTTACTTGGGTCAACTACCCTAGACTGAAGTCTAGGGCTTAGTGGCTCGTTAGCTTGCGCTAACCAGAACACCAACTTGCTTAGATACGGACTTGACTTACCAGCAATAGTCTTTTGACTATTGCCGATAGAGGTCGTCTAATTACCAAAGCCTTTTAAGTCCGCGAGTTGCTAACGGACTGCAGCCTTTCTAG
>NZ_JAEHNT010000062.1:0-7158 GCF_016742815.1 Lactobacillus sp. A27 | reverse complement strand
GGATCTTCCTCTTGATCGTGATAGTAATAGTATTTTGCATCTGGTTTAGACAGTCGATAATAAAATCCTTCGACTGTCTTACGTAAATGATCTGGTATTTTAGATAAAGTGCTAATTCGAGGATGTTTTACAATCCATTCCCGCATTTCTACCCACTGATATTGCATAGTTTCACTTAAAGAACGCAATTTATAAGCACGTTTGGCTAAGAAAACTGCACCACTATTAATTAAAGCTAGCTCTTGCTTTTCCTTAATCGTTGCTAAACGATCTTGATATTTTGGATTTGAGGATAATCTATTTTTATTTTGCTCAATTAAGTCTTCAATCAGCACGTTAGTTCGTTTATGGCTTAAATAATCCCAGTCAATTTTATTTACAAAATTATAGTCATACTGGATTAGCATTTCTTTATTTTTGATATTTGTTCGACAAAGACGCCCTGTTATCTGTTCTAACTCTGCTGCAAGAGCATCCTGTGCAGGTAATAAGTCCCACATGCCATTACCTGATATTTTGCCAAAGTATTTTTGTAGTCTTGTTCTAACATCACGGAAAGATAAATTAGTTTGATTTGAATCGTATAATTCAAATTGTTCATAAATAATATGTCCTGCTCTGATTTTGAAATCATCTAAATCCTGAGTACCATTATTATTTGGATTTTCAAACATATGAGTAAGTGATTCTATATAAATTCCTGCAATATCAATAAATGGTTCATTCAAGTTGACAAAGCGTTGATCAATAATTGCAAAATCATGGCTATGTTTTTGATAATAGTCTTTATCTAGAAGATATTGAAGATTGGTTCCACGACCAAGAGCTTGCTTATTAGTAAGCATGATTTGAAATTTCCCTTTACCCCATGTTTCTTTAACATCTTCTATTTCTTGACGATTTTGTGAACTAATCACTTTGAATAAATCATCTGGAAATGGAATATTTAAGATTTCAATGGCTTCTTTTAACCAATTTAATTCGTCGATTCGTATTATTGCATTGGTATAGATGATGAATGCATTATTTGTAGAATTTTTTTGATTTAACTGCAAAAAATTAATGATTGCACTTAATAGACGTATTTTACGTTCAAAATTAAAATGAGTATTACTAATTTTTGAATCAGCATCTTGGCGTTCGGCTTCACATAAAAACGGTGCATCTGGATCTAATCCGTTGCTTACGCGATTAGCAATCAAACGAGCAGGATATTTATTCAAAATTCGTTCAAGTTGTAATTCTGTTGGCTCTAAATGATTTTCATCTCTTAACAAAGTAGCTAAAGCTTGACTAAAAGTTTGTCCACTAATCATCAAGTTTTTTCCTGTCAACCTGGTGTCAATTTTTACTTTGCTTTTAATTAATTGATTTCGTTTTCTATTTTCTAAATCAAGTACCTCTTGCAATTTTGTAGGAATTTCTAAGAAGTTAACTATATTATTTTTTACCCAATTTAGATCAAAATTTCCTAATGGTGAGGGGTTTAAACTGGTTGATGATAATAAGATCGTCCTCATTTTATTTGCTACACTGGCAAGAATTTGTTCTGGTGTTGTCTTCTGTTGGTAGACACGAAGCTGACCATTATTGTTAGCATCTTCACTTACAGTTAAATCAAATAGACGAAATCCAGAAGCATAGATGGTCTGATCATCTGTAAAACTTGCTTTAATATTTGGTAATTTTAAATTAAGTGCTTTATCCAAATAATTATCAATGAAGTATTTTGCTAACCTTCCTTCAGCATTAGTAGGCTGCAAAATCACGTTCACGATTTGCAAGTGTTCTTCTGATAACTCATAAACATTATGCAATTTTTCAGGATCAGTAATTTTTTTATTCAGATTTATCTTGAATTCATGATAATTTCTGGCGATTGAATAAGTCGTCTTTGCAATATAATGCAATAACCGAGTAAAGGAACTAGTTACTTTACTTAATCGAAATTCTGGATGCGTTTCGTAAAATTTTTGATCTATTGTAATCTCGTTAACAAGACGTTGAGAGTTAAATTTCCATACCAAATACTTTTCATCTTTTTTCAAGCCAAACAAAAAACTGCTTTTACCTGTGTTAAATAGAAATTTGTTAGTATTATCTCCCAAAAGTGCAGGATCAATTTTTGATGGGGACTGCAAATGATACTGATCATATGTCTTCTTGATCACTTGATAAAGTTGCTTAATTCTGGTGTTATTTGTTTTTCCAGAGGGGTCTTTGGCGTCTATGATTATTCGTTCCATGCGTCCAATAGCTGGCAAAATATTGGCGTAAAATCTTCGAATTAGAGTTGGCATATCTTCAACATCTTTAGACCCCATCTCACTTTCGATTAATTTATTGGTCCAATTTGATTTAATCTTATCTGATTCATCTAAAAAGAGAATAGGTGTCTGACTATTTTTAAAAGTCAAATCCCAATAATTGTCTTCATTTCCGATGGCTGTTTTATATGGGAAAACGAATTTATCCGCAGTCATGATCAAAACGTAATAACGACTGAGATCAGTATCTTTAAATAAATCACATATCCAAGGCGCCTTTTTAATTAAATAATTTAGCCGTTTTTGTTTGGTATTAAGTTTTATTTCTTCTTTTTGCGCCAATCTTTTTAAATCGTAATAAATTGTGCGTTTTAACCGAGAACTTAATTCTCCGAACGTATCATTTTCTTGTTTAACAAAGATATATTGTTTTGCAATTCTTTTTAGTAAAACAGTAGTATCTTTAAACGTCGCAGTATTTTGATCGAACCAGCTGCTTAAATAATCGTTGGCTAAAGTTTGATCATTTTCATAATCAGTCTTAGATAATAGTTCTTCTAGGAAATGTTTAACTTGATCAGGTACACTCTCAAACAGTAGAATTCTGCTTTCAAATTCAGGTAACTTTTCCTTTAAATCATGGAAAAATTCATTTCTAGTTTCAATTCCAGAAGTAACCACAAAAATCTTGGGTTTTAACTCAAGGTCTGGACTTTTTTGTAAAATCTCAGCGATTTTTTGAATCACTGCATGTGTTTTACCTAATCCAGTTGTTTGTTCAATTACTGATAGATACGTCCCTTCTTTTTGAGATAAAAGATAGTCTAATGCCTTTTTAGTAGAATTGGATTCGACTTTCATTTTTTCTTCTCCTTAATTTAAATATATAAATTGGAGGTCCTCCTTGCTTAATCGCACATGTGTTCACGTGTCATTATATCAAACACCTGTTCAAATGCAAAAATTTTTATAAAAAAACGATTATGTGATATACCACATAATCGCTATTGCTATAAATACTTCGATCCTTCTGTAATCGATAGTTTAGCCATTCTATCATAATTTTCAGCAATAAATTGTCTTGCCCATTCTGAATTTGTCTTAGAGTAATCACGTAAGGCCCATCCTATTGCTTTATTAATGAAAAACTCTTGACTGTTCAAATTATTTTCGATGATCTGAGCAAGTAAGTCAGTGTTCATTTTCTTTTTACGTAACAATTGATGTTCTATTGCTACACGTCTTACCCAAAAATCAGAATCTGTTGACCACTCAAGCATCAGTTCATTAATTCTTGCATCTCGTAAGCCAAGATCACCAATAGGCTTAATTAGACTATCGACTGTATCCCATCATTGTTTAGTTCTGACAAAACGTTCAATTCTATCAATATCGTTATAAGTAAGATATTTTTTCATTGCAATTAAATAATCACAAACAAAATATTGCATCTCTCGATATTGATCTTCCCAAGCTCGATTTAATAGATTCCAGTCTATTTTCTTCTTTTTCTTTTCTCGCAATAAAAAATCGTGATAGATCTTTCGTCGCTCGGGTGTATGCAAACCATAAAATTTAAACTGATTTCGCATATAACCTGCTAATTGTTGTGCTTGTTCAGGATTAGCTTTTTCTTCAAAATTCGTTTTTAGTTCTTGATAAAACAATTTGAACAATCCTTTTTTCTACTACCATAAAAATTCAACAATTTTATTAATTACTTGATCATTATTAGGCAAACTGCCATGATCAGCTTTTACTCCAGTAAACTTGATCGCTTGATATTTACTACCAGAAGTTAAATATTTCAATGATAAAGCAGAAGCTATTTCAACTACTCCATCCCCGCCATTGCCGATATCTCCATAAATATTAAGAATCTTCACTTTATTTGTTTTGTAAGCTGGACGAGCTTTTAACATTTGCTTGTATGTTTGATTCATTTTATTTGGTTTGCCATTTTTATCTAGTTTTAACCCTTTGGGTTGACGGAAGCTTGGCGGCAATTCTTGGAAATATGCTCCATCATAATGCCCTGCTATGCTCACTTGTTTAACTAACCGTGGCATATTTTTCTTTTGACCATTTTGAATCATGTAGTAAATTATCGCAATATTGCCTAAAGAGTAGCCAATCATATTAACTTTATTGATATGGTATTTCTTCTGCAAGGCTTTGACTACGTTGCTAGCATAAATTCCATTACGTGAAAAGTCAGGTTGTGTATTATCCTTGAAATTGACTTCAACGATTGGATTTTTAGCATTCTTTTTAATCCTGCCTTTTAATTTAACTTTTCCTGTCTCATCTACATTTGCACGAATTACACTATTTGTTTTACCAGCTTCTTTAGCAGCATCGACTAACGGCTTTTCATTCTTATAACTACCCATTAATCCGTGAAAATATAATGTAGGAGTATCTTTAAATCTCGGTTTAGGCTTAACCATAGTGGTTTTGCTTTTATGTACTTGCTTTTCTTTTGAACTATTATTGCAAGCTGCCAGTAAAGGTATCAATAATAACAACATGATAAACAGATGATTTATTTTTCTCATTTTTGACCCGATTCTATTTTGCTTTATTGACTAAATAATCTCAGATTTGTGTTAAAAAAGTCAATTTTTCGATTTTTTCTTTTATTTTGATCATATGTTTGGTATATTTTATACGAACAAAAGTTTTTCAGGAGGAGACGAATGAGTAATTTAATTAAAAAGCTATATCATCAACTTGTGCTTATGAAGAGCAATGTTCGACCTTTATTATTTTTGTTGATGAGAGTATTTCATACAAGAAGCAAGATGATCAGATGACTACTGATAGGTTTATTGCTGCCTTTTATATGATAGATGCTCAAAGAATGCAGGCATTAAATCAGCTTTATAAGGAGATTTACCCTAACAATAATAAACGAGAGAAAAAGAGTAATTCCGTTTCTGATAGAATCAATCGGAAAGCCTTAGAAGTGGCTAAGCCCTTTTTAACATCAGCTTTGATATTAGAACGTCCAGCTTGTGATCTTAATCAATTTACAGATATTAAAGAATTGATGTTTTTGTCACTAGAACTTCTATCATATATTCATCCAATTAAGACGCTTTTACTGGAACTTAAAAAATGCATCAATTCTTCACAAATTAAAGTATATGTTGTAATTGATGAGACCTCACAAAATCATGTTGATCCATGTCTTTTATTAAATTGAACTCTGCTACAGGATATTGCCAAGAACATTAGTGATGAGGAGGTTAAGTTTGAGGTTAATTATTATACTGAAAACAGTCGAAAAAGTTATGGTATCCAAGTTGCTGACATGTTGGCTGGAGCCTATCGTAAAGAAATGATATATCAAAATCAAATTGATGCAAATCTCCTTTCCTTTCCTTATCATCGTTTGACCTTAACTTCTGATTTAAAAGAAAACTCAAAGTTCTTAGAAACATTAGGCTATGTTGTTTATAATAATCAACTGGCAAAAACACAAATTATTGAGCCAAATAGTAAACGTAATTCACTAATTATAGTCCAAAGCGTAATTAACTCAATAAAGAAATTAGTTAAGAAAAGAAAACAAATCAGACAGGCTAAACAAGTTGATCATTTTAAAAGATCGAATCAGCTACTCTTAAATCTAAGCACACTTGATAATAAGAAAAAGCGGCAAAAAGTTATCGCTCTTTGTAGTAAAATGAACAAAAAATTGTGCCAATATGCTAAAAAATCAAGCTTAAAGCCACACAACTATGTGGTAACATTGAGCAAAAAAGTAGATTCTAAACATTACCAAAAGACTTTAAAAAATTTACGCAATAACATCAAGCAATTGAACAAAATATGTCGAGAGTCAAAGTCACGTAATAATATCATTCTTGAATTAAAAGTGTTTAACAAAGAGATTAGTAAATACTATTAAGATAAAATTTGAACAGATAGCAAACATTAAGGAGATAAAAATGACAAAAATTGGAGTAATTGGTGTAGGACAAATGGGTAGTGCTATTATTAAAGGACTAAAAAAAGATGCAACGAATAAAATAATTGGAGAAAATCCAGTTAATCCCCGTGTCAGCGGATTAGCAGAAAAACTAGATTTTAAATTAGTCCATGCAATACATGATTTAATCAACTTGGATCTAGATTATGTATTTTTAACTACTCCAGCTAAGATTACACTTCAAATCATCCCTGAACTAATTAATCTGGACGCCAAAACCACCATTATTTCTTCGGTAGCTGGTGTTGGGTATAATAATTTGGAAAACATTTTACCTAATCATTCAATTATTAGAATCATTCCTAATACTCCAGTAGCGATTAACGCTGGCACTATTGGATTGTTTATACCAGCTAATATCTCTAAAATTAATGCTGTGAAAATAACTCATTTTTTAGAACAACTAGGAGATGTAATTTCTGTTAAAGAAGATCAATTAAGCATTGTAGGGACTATTGGTGGCTGTGGTCCTGCCTTTGTGGATGTTTTTCTTGATGCGCTTGGGGATGCTGGCGTTCTGAATGGTCTTCCTCGTAATCTAGCTAATCAATTAGCTGCCAGCATGGTTAAGGGCTCTGCTACTTTGGCTAGTGATAGTAAAATAGCCCCTGCTTTATTGCGTGATCAAGTATGCTCACCCGGTGGAACTACTATTAAAGGTGTAACTAGCTTAGAGGCGAATGGCTTTCGTCATGCTGTAATCGAAGCTGTTAATCAAGCAAATCAAAATTAAAAAATGGGCGGAAAATTCTCCGTCCATTTTTAGTAAGTAATTATTTAGTTTTTACCTAACCAATGCATATTTTGATGGTAAGCGTCAAATAAAATAGTGTACTTAAAAACCGTCCCAGTTACTGTTATACTGAGACGGTTATTTAAGTTCTTTTATTTACA
>NZ_JAEHNT010000061.1:8150-24342 GCF_016742815.1 Lactobacillus sp. A27 | reverse complement strand
TTTTCTTTTGAATTTGCTTAGATAAAGTAGTTTTGCCACTACCCGAATTACCTCTAAGAATGATTAAGTTGGACATAAGACATAGTACCTCCTTCTTAATTAACAGCATCTTTTATTGTTGCATCCCTATCAAATTCATATTCAAATCCACGGATAGTCACTATCGGAATCATATTGCCTCTTTGTCCCATCAATAATCCGGCAGATGCAGCCAGCATATCACAAATAGTTTCAATACTAGTTTTTCTGTCACTCTGAGTTTTTCGAAGACCATTTATTCCATAAAGACCAACGGCAATCTGCGTTGCACCTTTCTTATCGATTCGGCCATCACTGTCTGTAATTACTATCGCAACTCTTTTCCCTGTTTTTTCATAAAGTTTTTCTTCTATTTGCTCTGCAATTTCATCACAATCTTTAGGCAAAATAATAGCTGTATTTTCATCTACCTTATCAACTCCTGCACTCGTTAAAAATAGACCATTAGGTAGCCATCCACCAATAAAATTATGAGAGATCTGTAATCTTTTTCCAGCCAAATCTCCGGTTTGATTAATAATGAGTTGAATTATACGTGGATCTTTGCGAGAAACCTTATGATGTATTCTCAATGCTAGCTCAGATGGTTGAATCGTATTTAAATCTATGAATAGTTCTTGTGATTTAGACACTATTTTGGAAGCAATACACAAAATGTCTCCATCTTTTATATTTGCACTTTCTCGCTTACAAAATTCCATTATTACTTCCGCAAGATCACATTTTTGGGTAATTTGTGGGAAATTTAACCAGGGATGAATTGAAATCGTATTTTGGAACATATACAATGCACTTTCTTAAATATACTGTGTTGATCGCTGTTGAAAATTTTTATCAAAATCGATCACCGTAGTTTGATAATCGGTAATTTTATTAGGATCTTCTTCATATCCGTAGCCTATATTAAATTGAGCTGCCATTTGACCAAGCAGATTCAAAATATCCACGAAATCCTCAAAATTATACACGTAGATCGTATAGCCATTTTTACACTCTTCAATTTTGCCATGATAGTCGAATTAAGAGATGTTGAAAATTTATACCATTTTATAAATTTCTGCTTTTTCTTAACGTTCATCATTCGCCACTTAAATCCTACTCAAAATCTGCGAACAAACATCTAATCCTACAGCATGCGATTCATGTCCCCAATTGCGATAATCATAATTTTCAATATTAGCTAGTGAATCTGCAGTGAATAATATTTGTGCAAATTCAACTTTTCTAAATTGTGCACACGCCGCTATTGCTGCACACTCCATCTCAACCGTCGCAGCTCCTAATTTTTGAAATTGTTTAACTTTTTTAGATGTTTCTCTGAAGAAACCATCTGTTGTCCAAGTGGTTATTTCATCGTAGTCCAAATTCATATCCGTAATTACTTTTCCAATTTCATTAAGATAATTAGATCTCATATCGATGAATTGTCCTGGTTCCTTATAGTAAAAGGAGGTACCTTCACCTCTAATTGCTTTCACAGGCAAAAACATAGCATTTTCTGGTAACTCTTTAATAGCACCTGCATTGCCAAAGGCTAAAACTTGCTTTACCCCATAAGCAATTAGCCAATCAAGCAACATCGTAGCAGCTGCCGCCCCTAAAGGAGCTTGACATAAAGTCATCTTTTCATGATTAATTTCTATTTCATAAATATTAGGTTGAAAAGATATTGTGTCATATTTTCCCAATACCTTATGAGGTACAGATTTTAAGAAATTCTCAATATCAGAAGCTGGAACAAACGCATACAATAATTTTGAATGAAATTTAAAAGGTAAATGCTCAACTTCTGGCTCAAGCACTGCATGTTGGTCATTATCAAAATCTAAAATAAAAGGTTTCTCACTCATCTCTATCCCTCCAAATTATAACTACCATTTTAACTACGCGGAATAACTCTTCTCCGTTTTTTATGACTAATCACACTCAACTTGAAAACCAGGATCTTTATATGCCTTAAAACAAGCCTCAATTTCATCAAGCGAATTTCTATCTGTACTCAAATTTTCTGGTAATTGATCATAAGCAAAATACTTACGAGTAGTTGTCTCAATATTTTTCTTGAATTCACCACCGAGTGGTTTACAAAGAAAGAAAACGTGAACGACATTGTATGGGTAAATGGCCTCACTATGCTTATTTTGATCATAGATTCCGATAACTCTTTCAACTTCAATATCGAGTCCAGACTCTTCTTTGGCTTCCTTAATACAGTTTTCTTTAACAGACATATTAACTTCACACCAACCACCTGGAAGAGACCAGCTACCATCATTTTCTTGAACTAGAAGAATTTTATTATCCTTAAAAATGGCGGCTCGTGTCCCAAGCTTGGGAGTTTGATAACCAATTTCATTACAAAACAGATCTTTAACTTTCTGTATTGGCAAGTCAGATTTATACGCCATTATCTCCGCAGAAATATCGCGAATTTCTTGATAGCGTTCTAAATCAAAGTTATCTTTTCCGTAAGTTAGCCCAGCCTGTGCCAAGCTTTGCAATCTTTTCGCCCACTCAATTAATAAATCTTTATCTTCCATAGTTACACCCTACTTAAAATCTGTGAACAAATCTTCAATCCAGCACTGTGAGAATCGCTACCCCAATCACGTTCATCATAATTTTCAATATCTGCAAGCGTATCCGCAGTAAACAAAATTTGCGCAAAATCGACATTTCTAAATTGGGCACAGGCCGCCATTCCGGCGCACTCCATTTCAACTGTCGCAGCACCTAGTTCTCGAAATTGCTTAACTCTATCAGGAGTTTCTCTAAAGAAACCATCAGTCGTCCAAGTAGTTATTTCATCGCAGTCTAATTTCATGTCTGTAATTATTTTTTCGATCTCATTAAGGTAATCAGACTTCATATCAATGAATTGTCCTGGCTCTTGGTAGTAAAAAGAAGTCCCTTCTCCTCTAATAGCCCTGACTGGTAAAAACATCTCATTCTCTGGTAAATCGATTAATGCCCCCGCATTGCCAAAAGCTAATACTTGTTTTACTCCATACGCAATTAGCCAATCTAATAATTGAGTTGCAGCCGGAGCTCCCAGTGGTGCCTGACATAGTGTTAATTTTTCATTATTTATTTCAATTTCATAGATATCTGGTTGAAAAGAAACAGAATCAAAGCTACCTAAAATTTTATGCGGCACTTGTTTTAAGAAGCTATCGATATCTTCCTTTGGTACAAATGCATACACTAATTTTTCATGAAATTTAAAAGGTAATTTATCGTGATTAGGCTCAAGAACTGCATGCTCGTTACTGTCAAATCCTAAAATAAAAGGTTTCTCATTCATCTTTATTCCTCCAAATCATAACCACCATTCTGGGGTTAACTCACCTAATGTCATTACTTTATTGCTCTCATAGTCCATCATCACTTCAACATTTTGATAATCTTTTTCCATCATCTGAACCATGAATTCGCGGCAGGCACCACATGGCGCACCATTTTTACCATTAGACATAAGCGCCAATACACGTGAGATTTTAGTTTCACCATTAGTAATCATATTAAATAGCGCATTTCTTTCAGCGCATACGCCTAAAGTACAGGCTGTGTCAACACACACTCCGGTATAAATCTTTCCCGATTCTGACAATACTGCAGCGGCCACACCACCGGCTTCCATATGATCGGATATTTCATGGAAGCCCTGTACTTTTTTGGCTACTTGAAACATCTTCTGCCAAGTAGAGTCAGGAGCTAATCTATTTTTAACCTCTTTCATTCTCTTCTCCTTTAGTAAAAAATGCTTTAACCTTTACATAAATTGCAATCCAAATAACTAAACTTAGTAGCCAGAACCAGGAATTATTGGTTATCGTCAACGAGACTCCATTATTTACCATCAAGTTCATTTTTATACCAAAAATTAGCTCAATAGTATGTAATCGCACGTGCGTCCACAATGAAAAAACAAAGTACAGCATAATGCAAGTGCACCAAATTCCTATTGCTTTAAAAATATTTTTTACAATTGTATTCATCTTAATTATTCCAATTCCATCGTGTCCTCAGAAAAAACGATTGGAAATTCATCAGACCATTTCTCAGTCCTTGTTTCGGTTACCTTAAAGCCAAATTTCTGATACAAATTCTTGGCGCGTTCATTATCAGCAAACACGGCTAATCTTACTGGTCGCGGCAGCTTCGCCAGAGCGGTCTTCATCAATGCGGAACCAATGCCTTTTCCCTGCATCCCTGGCAAAACATACAAGAAATCTAAACGGCGTCGTCCAAGACCGACAAATCCAACTACTTGCTCATCTTTTTCAGCAACGTAAATATCACAGGACAAAAAATACTTGAGATATGGTGCATCTTTTAACGAAATAAAAACTTGTTCCATCCCTTCTGCTTCAAGTTCCTGCATTCGTCCTTCATCCATGACTTTAGCAAGTTCATCAAAGTCTTCTGCTTTATATTTTCTAATCATGACTTCTGTCAAAACCAAATGCACCTCTTTCATTAATTTATTATAAGAAATAGATTGTTTTTTTAATTCTATCATATATAATTTTAAGCAACATGCTAAATTGTTGAAATGAGGAAATCGAAATGAGAAAAACAACTAAGTTTATTCAGCTACTTCTGATAGTTTTAACTTTACTAGTTGGTTCATTTTGTGCTGCGACAGCGTGGATGGCCTTCAATAATGGTGATCAAAAAGTTATGTTTGTCGCACTAATTTTTGCTCTAATTTGCTTTATCGGCACTATTGCTTATTTAAAAGCATTGCTAAAACCATCAAAAGATGAGCCAGAATCTGCTGAAGATCATCAAGTAAAAGTTGTCGCAGCATATCAAACTTTTTCAATCTTAGATTATGTGACTATTGGAGCAAGCATTATTTCAATGATTATATCTACCTACTTGAAAAACACTAACTCTGCCAATTCACAAATCGTATTAACTATCTCTTTAACGCTTTTTGCAGTTTGGGTGCTAGGCAGTATAATCAACATCATTTGTTTACTTAGAACTTCGGAGAAATAAAGAAAAGCCGCAACAGTGGCTTTTTTTACTTTTATACACTTATGGTGAATGCGAAAATGAAACTTAGAAAAATTAATCCTCAAACATATGAACTATTTGAAAACAATCAATCTTTAGGTACCATTTCTACTTACCGCAATCTTTTTCATGACTCTTGTATATACTTGAAGTTTAACTTAATTAAAATTCCAACCACTTCACCATTTCTAGAAATTAGGAAGCAAGAACAAAAGCCACTACAAGTCATGATTGAATCTAGCCACACTAAACTCGTAGATTTTATGCTAAAAAATGGTTTCAAATGTAAAAGATATTGCTTTGAGGCTAAAATGAGTGCTACTGACTTAAAGCATCCCTTAAGAACCCAGTTTAAAGTACTGCCTTTTGATGTAAAAGATCCTATCTATTCAAAATGTTGCGATTTTCTTTATAAATATTACAAAACTACTCATGAATTAGTCTCACCTCTTACCGCTAGTAAGAATGAATTCATTACTGAAGTTCCGACAAAAACTGGATATTATAGTTTGGATAAACAGGGGCGACTCAACAATGTTGCTTTTACAGAAAACAATGTAATTGCTTATCTATGCTCAGTTGATCCTACAAGTTGTTCATCCTTTATAGATAATTTGTTAATTAAAATCTTCAAAAAATATTTCACTACATTTTTTGAAGCCGACGATACCGATTGGGCGGCTAGTGAATTACTTGATAAATTTAATTATAAAAAGAATGAAAGTTTCAATACTTACATTTACGAGTAAGAGCTTTACTTTTTTCAACTTTTTCTTAATATAATAAAAATTATGGCATACTAACCGCAATACATATATCTAATTGGAGTTGTTGTGAATGTTAGAAAAGAAAACTTACCTATTATTCCGAGCCACCATGTTTTTATCCAATTCTCTCTTTGGCATGATCATCATCTGGTGGCTGCAAACCCAAACCGGCAAATCATCTTTAGTCGGCTTGACTAACGCGATTTTCTCAATTACCGCTGCCTTATCAATTTTTACGGTCCAATTATTGATAAGCATTCCTTCAAGAGAACCAGTCAAACATCCCTATTAGTTCAAACTATCTTGTTATTCCTTTTAACGGCAGTGATGTTCTGGCTGAGTCACGACATAGTTTTGACCATTTTAATCTCTACTATTATGTCCATGTGCGATGAATTCTTCAGTCTGGCCGATCGTGCAATCCTTAAAGAAAGCGTCCCTTCTAAAAAAGATTTAAACAGCTTAATTTCAAAGTTGAGTATGATTGATCAAGTTGTGAATATCGCTGGTACTGCCCTTTCAGGTGTTTTATTGAGTCTTTTAATCACTGGCCAATCGATGCTGGTTTGTAGCTGCTTAAGTCTGATTAGTATCTTCTTCCTGTACATTGCGTTAAGAAAAATTCCATCGACTAAACCTCAAGCAAACGATACTGATAATGAAACTAACAATTATCGCGCAAAAGTGTTCAACGGCTTAAAGTATATTCGCCAAAATAGATTTCTTAAATACTACTTTTGGTCATCTATCTGCTATTCCTTCGTTTCACCAGCGTTAATTATTCTCTTACCTAAACTAGCCGATAAGCTTGGACTTTATAGTACATTCTATCTTTGCTTTGTCGGTGGCTTTCTCTTAGGAGCACTCATCTCGGGCAAACTAACTCCTAAAGTTAAGACGATCTCCTACACCTGGATGCTTTGTACTATTCCTTTACTGATTATGATTTTCTTTCTCTCCAATTAGCTGGCTTTAAGTATTCTAATCACCCTGTTTGTTTTTTTGACTAGTTTTCAAAATATTCTGTCAGAATCAATGATTCAGATTACTACGGAAGATGCTTATTTAGGACGTGTCCTAACCGCGATTCGTACTAGTACTTCAATTGGTGGTCCAATCAGCTCCGTAGTTGCTGGGATCATGCTCGATCATTCAGGCGATCAGATTTTAATTATTCTTTGCGCAGTATTCGTCCTCATTGGTGGGATCAACATGCTATTTGCAAAAGAAGCGGCAAACTAAGCCGCTTTTTATTTTGTTCAAAGATATTGTATAATTGAGATTAAATTTAAGAAAAGAGAATAAATATGAAAAAAGCGATTGTTTTAATCAGTGTAATGGCCGCTGCGCTATTGACGGGATGCAATAAGCAAACAGCAAAATCAAATTCAAGTTCACAATCATCAAGTAGTTCAAAAATTGTACGTCATGAGACTAAATCATCTAGTGAAGCTCCTCGCATTAATATTCATAAAAAATATAAGGGCTTTAAACTTGCGACTGTACCTAGCCAGTACCGTGGTACCTGGTATCGCGGCGATCCTTATTCTAAAAAGGCTAGAAAACTCGTGATTACTGAGCATACGGTTAACGGCAATGTCACTTATCAGAAAATCGATCCAAATTTAAAATTGAATCGTCACTCTGAAAAACAAAATAAAAAATACTCTGGCAATATTGTTCTAATTGATACTCAAGGTAATTCGTTAAAAGTGCGCGGCTTCTTGGATCTGGTGAACTTGGATTATCAGCCTGGTCAATTTAAGAATCATGATTGTCTCTTCTTAAGCTACGGGACCGATCCTAGTGTCGTCAACGGTGCGATTTTCAAAGATAAAAGTGTTGCGCTTAAGTATAGAAAGTATGATTTCACTAAGGTAAAGAAATAGTAAATGTAAAAAAGCATTCATCAGACTTGCTAATGAATGCTTGAAATCAGCTATTATTCTTTCTATGTTTGCGGCTTTGCACAATGATGATAATATCCCAAATGACTAATACTAAGGTGTAAATCATCATGAATATCTTTGCACCTACTGCTTGGCTATGCCAAAACAAATCTAGTGCTAACCAGATCAAAGTTATTACAGCCCAAATTATTCTATATAATTCAGGTTTCTCTCTCATCTTAACTCACGCTCCCTGCTATGTACTTCTTTATTTTCTACCTTTAATTTACCCCCCATGTAAGCATTTACAAATGATACGTACTTTTTCTTTTGAGTTAATAAAATAAAGGTTAGAAAGAACTCCATCTACATCATGTAGACGGAGTTCTTATTTTTATATCTTATTTCTTCAAGGCAGCAGCTTGTGCTTCTTCTGGAGTGTTAGATGGAGTGATTTTAACACTATTTTCAACAAATTTAACATCGCTGGCTTTGACATAATTGTCAGCTTTGAGTGGCATATAATCTTTTGTGTATTGACCGTTATTTGATAAACGTATTACATTTTGCCAATAACGGACTGGTGCTAAATGATAAAATTCTTCTGCTTTATTTTCACTTGGTACCCAAATATATAATAACTTATCTACTTTCCACTCTTCAGAATTCTTTGCAAGCTTTATATTTTGAGGAGTCCCATTTGTATTATATAGATCTGTGGCCTTGGTAAATCTAATGAGTGAATACCTATTTGCTAAAGTATAGTTATGAACTGGCATCTTTTTGGCAGCATTGACAAATAAATTAAGAATCCAGTAATCAGTACCTTTAATGTGGTAAATTGCTTGTTCCCAATCATCATCGCCGTCCTCACCAGTACCTGCTCGAATGCCTTGTTCTAAGTAGTCTACCGTAAACTTTTCACCATTCTTTGCATATTTGCCGGAAGGTTGAACTTTGTCTTTACCAGGTACTTCAACGAGAAGAGGGATACCGTTCCGTAATACGGTTACTGTTGTTTCATCCTTACTCATTGGTGGAACACTATTTGAAGACGTATTGTTAGTATTAGTGGTTGGCTTGGTGTTAGTAGTAACCGTTGTTGGTCCTTGAACAGTATTTACTTTAATAACAGGTCCCAAATTGTATGACTTAATATATTGTTTTCTTGGTCCAGCGATGCGGAAGTAACGCTTACCATTCTTGAACTTGTAAGAACCACCATAAGTAGTGACTGTTTCGCCCTTATAGAGCTTCCAACGATTCATGTAAGAGGTTCTGCCATTTGAAGACTTATAGATATAGGCATTATGAGTGATTTTCCGAGTTACACCGTCAATATTAGTAGCTTTTAAATATTGATCTTTGCCGCTTACCTTGTAGTAAAGTGTACCGTCTATTTTAACAGGATTGCTTTCTACTGTTACATATTGATAGGAGTAGTATTTCTTACCAGTACTATTACCATTCTTGTCGTAAGCGATAGCAGTATGCATTACCGCCCTGTTTGTTGCAGCTTGTACTGTGTGAGCACTAGTTGTGGCACTCATAAGAGGTGCGATTCCCATTAAGGCAGCTGTAGAAATTAATGCGAGTTTATTTAGTTTCATAAAAATTCACTCCAATTCTTAAAATTATTGGATTGTTACGTATATTTTTTACACCTTCATTTTACCCCCCCGAAATGAAAATCAAGTGGGAAAGAACAAATTACAAATATCTAAACTGTACTTCTTCTGTTGTATTAGAAACAGTTATTGTACTGTATTGATTTCTGCTTTGACTTTGTTTTTTATCCCCATCTTGATGGCAACGAACAAGATAATAACTTCAATTGCAATCAAAGTAAATAATGCGTATTTTACACTAACAAAACCAGATATTGAAGTCATAATTGTAGTAAAAATTGGTGCTACAGCCATCAAGATAGTATTCAATAAACCAACAGATGAAGCTAAAATCTTATGTTCAATTGTGTTAACTAACCATTGTTGCATCTTAATTGAGGCAATACTTGCAGTTGCTACTAACAAGAAGTAAACAGCTAAAACGGCATAGATATTAGCCAATATAGTCGCAACGGTCGTAGCAAAACTCAAAATAATAGCAAGAATAGTGATGGTAAATACTAAAGCTTTTTTGAATAATTGTGGTCCAAACATACTGCCTAAAATAGCGCCAACACTTACCACTACACCCATTACAGCAATAGTAAAGCTGTAGCTAGTGATGATCATTGTAGATTTATTTCCTGCAATCATAATTGGAATTAATGATCCAAGAGCAGTTAAAATACCATTAAGCAAAGCAATCACGAAGATAACAGTTAACAAACCTTGTGCCTTCTTCATTTGTTTGTATGATGACTTCATGGTGGCGAAAAACTTCTGATCATTAACTTCTTGTGCTTCAAGTGGCTTTTGATCTTTTCTATGCTTTAAACCAACACTTAAAAATAGAAGTCCAGCTACCATGAAAGTAATAGCATTAATGAAAGCCAAGTTAGCAAAGGACAAGAAAAGCAACAACCCTGAACCGACAAATTGTGCAATAGTATTGATTACTTCACTCACGCCGTTGGTAAAACCTTCAGCTTCACCAAATTCTTCTTTTCCGACAATGTCGACAATTAATGGAGCGATCAATCCAGTAGAGTAAGCACCAAACGTATCAGATAAAAAATTAATAATGACAACTATAATAACTAAATTCCATTGAGAAACATTGCTGACAAAGAGCAAGCCTACTATACCGTAAAGAACAAATCGAACTACGGCCATTAAGAAGATGCTTTTGAACTTATTTCTAGTTTTATCAGCTAAGAAACCTCCAAAAATATCAAATAGTCTTGGAATAGATTCTGAAATAGCGATCAATGATAAAGCCAATGAATAGTTGTGCAATTTACTTGCGTAAGTCATGAATGCTAAGTAAAAGAATACATCCCCAGCAGTAGATAAAAAACTGGCAACTGAAAATCTTCTGTAATCCTTATTTTTCAAAAATACATTCATAATGTTTAACCCCTTTTTCTTTGTCTCATTTGTTGTTGCAATTATAATAAAGTGAAAAAGAGATTAATTTTTAAAAGTGGCGTATTTGACATTTTGAGGTGACATTATGACGATCGGTGAGTTACTTAAAGAAGAAAGACTAGCGAAATCAAAAACACAGAAAGAATGGGTTGGCAACATTATCAGTACTTCTTACTATGCCAAGGTAGAAAAGAATAAGCATAGAATTACTGCAGAAGATTTGCTAGCACTGTTGCACCGCAATCACATTGATAGTAGTGACTTTTTCAAGCGTTTAGAAAATGAACGTGACCTAATCCACGAACAAGAAGAAAATTGGGGACATACGGCCACTACCGCTGTCTATCACCATGATATCCCTACTCTAAAAAAGATCGTTCAATCAATTAAAGACAGTGACCTGCCTCAAGATAAAAAGGATCAAGATGCTTTAGAAGTCGAAGGAATGATCGAAACTCTGAGAATTAATTATGAGGATGACTATCAGCCTAACCTAGAATTACAGAAAAAGTTGCGGGAAAGGATCTTCGACATTCCTAATTTTACTGAACTAAAATTGCAGCTCTATTGTGATTTCATGGATTTCTATGATCTAGATGCTAATAGAGCCATTGTTAAGCAAATAATTAAAGAAACTTCAAATACAGTTGATAACAAGATAATGGTGGCCGTAAGTGCAATTATCAATAATTTTATCAGCAATTCGATGTCTAATAATCAATATGATGGTCTTGATTGTTACATTGAAATAGTTGAAAAAATGCCGCAAATTCCCGAATTATATCTAATTAAAAGCAGTATAGCTGTCCATAAATATTTGATAGCTTATCACTTCCACAAAGATGAAAAGTACATTGATTATTGTCAGAAAATTGCAGAAAGTTATCAGTTAACAGGGATGGAAGATTTTGGTAAGAGTATAGAAAAATTTATTGAGCAAGAAAAAAACAAGTTATAAAACTTGTTTAAATCAAAAATGATAGCTATTAATTTTTTGAGTAAATAAAAGTGTCTGAGATTTAGTTATTTCCCAGACACTTTATACTATACACATTATAATTTTTTCGTTTCTTTCCAATGTCTTACACTCTGCACAATAATTATAATAGACCATACAAGTACTATGATTCCGAAAATCATCATAAACACTCTACCGCCATTTGTGCTAGGGTGCCAAAAAATATCTAGCAATAGGTAAATTACTAATATTATAGCCTCGGCTAGGTCATAGATTGCATGTTTTTTCTCTATCTTAACTCACTTACTAATTTATTTTCTATCTTACTTAACTATATGGAAAATAATGTTTGGAATCTGATTTAAATTCTTTAACTTCAATAATTTGATTTTGTTTATTAAATGTAATCAAAGAGACCACATCAAATTCATTAATCTTAGACTGATCATTACATTTAAAATGCCATTCAACAACAGCCTTACTTTGAGCAAGAATAATTTGTTTAATATTCCATAAAAGCACTTTACCATTTTGATTACAATCTTTGAACCACTTTAATACTTCACTTTTATTACGATAAATTGGACCATAGCATTCACTGTAAATTATATTTTCAGCAAAATTATTTTTTATAACAGAAATATCCTGTTTAATCCAAGATTTAAAATAAGCTCTAATAATCTGTTCTTTATTCCTCAAGTTTCTTGCCTCTACTACAAATCTGATAGCTATTCACTTCTTTACTTCAAACTATCCAACTTTCCCAATCGACTCAAACCACTAGTTACAGACACTACAACTGAGGCAGCTAAACAAATAATCGCAACAATAAAGATCAGGTGTGGTTCAATTTTTACTAAAAATCCACTGACTAGCGCCATTAATGGCCCTGTTATTCTAGTTAGTGTAGTTGAAGTCGAAGTAATAACACCCTTATATTCATCAGGTGTTTTAGCTTGAATAATGGTGAAGAAATTAGCTTGTGCCCAAACACTACCAAACGAAACGACTGCATAGCCGATGGCTACAGCTATAAAAGAACTAAGTTCTAGCATCACTGCAAAGCCAAGAGTAATCAACAAACCGATCGTAATTAATTGCATCCCCAACTTAAGTTTTTTGCCAAAACGCAAATAAACAAAGTTGCCCAAAATGCTGGCTACAGAGGAAATGGTGAAGAAAATACTAATCCAGCTGATTGAAACATGCATCGTCTGTTTCAAGATAAATGTCAGCATTGGCACCACTGCCTGAAACCCAACATTTGCGGCAAAAAAGCTGATGATTAACCACCTAATATCATGATGGACAAGTAGGAACTTAAATCCCTCTTGGCTTGTTGCTTTCAAACTCTTCTTTGGACCGACCTTCTCCTTCTTCAAAGGACGATAATCCTTAATGGCAAATGCTAAATAAAGAAAACTTAGCGCATCAAGGATAAATCCACCAACATAGTGAATTAAATTGATGACGACCGCCGCAATTCCCGGCCCAAAAGTCTTTTGAACAGATGAGATCAATCCCATCAGTCCGGAAACACTAGGTAGTTCCTCTGTTGTAACAGATTCTGCGATAAATACTTGGTATCCGGTCCATGAAATTAAATCAAAAGTCCCTAAGCCAAAAATTAACAATAAGATTAGCCAAATGGAAAATGACTTATTAATTAACACGGGCACAAGCAAAATAAGTATTACCTGCATAGATAATGATGCGAGCATCATCTTTTTGCGAGAATAGCGATCAAAAAATGAGCCGATAATTAAGCCAAATAAAGCTGTTGGTAAATACTCCATTGCAGTTAAAAGCCCCATCACTACTGCGGAATGTGATCTTGAAAGCATCAATAATGGTATTGCAAAAGTGTAGAACTGATCACCTAATCCTGAGATTGCGTAACCAAGAAGTAATTTGTTTTTCTGTTTCATTTATCTATTCCTAATTCAAGTTTATATATTTTGTCAGATATTTTAAAACTAAATTGCTTCGAGGTAATTATAACATCAACTTTCTGTAAAAAGATCATCATTCACGACATGACTAATATAAATTTGCTTAGTTATCAGTACAAAGATAAAGTTCCATTTTTCTTTACAAATCTATCTGTTAAGTTAAAAACAAGAAGTCCAATTAACAACCATAAAACTGCATTAACCAATGAACCACTAAAATAAAAAGCTATATTATATACTCTATTATTTATAGCTAGTCTCATCCAGCTAACCATTGGACAAATTGGCAAAAGACAGGAAAGATACTTAGTAATGCCATTATAATTTTCAAAATTAATTAACAAGACACCCAAATAAATATACTGAAAAATTATTAATGTACTTCCTATTCTTTTAAAGCGTAGTACTAAACTAACTATTAGATATCCCAACCCTACAGTTACAACAAGTGATAATAAAAATGGAATAACCATCACTGTCGGAAATTTTATCCAATGATTAGTAAAAAACATAACTACTATCAAAATCAAAATTGCTTGTACAAATGACATAAGCATATTGACAATACTTTTGTTTAAAAATAGCCTTTTAGTAGAAATTGGCATTAGATATTGTTGCTCTAAAATACCACTTTTCGCATTATTCATTACAGTGGTTCCCATTTGACTAATGGTATTTTGAATCAAACTCCATAAAACATAACCAACTACTAATGCATTTAATGACTTACCTAGTACACCTCCACCTACAAGGCTTCCTCCCCAAAAAATAGCCATAAACATTAGAATCAATAAGAAGAAGTCAGAAATGTAATTAAAAGAGTATCTTTTATATAAATAAAACTGTCTCCAAAGTTCTGCTTTGAAACTAGTCATCATTCTTTCCTCCCTACATAATATTTAAATATTTCATCTAAGCCTGTGGTTACAGTCTTTACTTTAACCACAGGCTATTCACTCAAGATTTTAAGCATTTCAGATAATTTTGTCTTTTCTCCATTACTGATGCGATATACTTTATTCCTTTCTTCCAAATCTTCACAATGAGTTAGTAATTTTTCCGTTTCTTTAGCAGTAAGAGTTCTAGAAAAAGAAACTTCAAAAACAGTTCTCTTATTTAATTTTTCCAAACTATCTTTTACGTTATCTGAAAAGACAAGTTCCCCCTGCTTAATTAGCAAAATTTTGTTAGCTACTTCCTGCGCAAAGTCCAGTTGGTGAGTCGTAATCAAAATTCCTACTCCGCTTTTAGATAATATTCTTAAGCTTTTAATCATTGTTTGGGTCGCATTAATGTCCAAGCCTAAAGTTGGCTCATCTAAAATTAGAAATTTTGGTTTTGCAATCATAGCACAACAAATCCCAACAATTTGTTGCATACCGCGACTTAACATAGTAATTGAGGTATGTTTTTTATCCAATAGACCAAATGTCTTTAGTAAGTCTTCTCCTCTTTTTTTTGCTTCTTCTCTGTTAAGTCCGCGCTGGCCACCCCAATAAACAAAATTTTCCATTGGAGATAAAGCCCAAAACATATTTCTAGATCCCTCTAGTAAAACCCCAGCATTTTTTAGAAGAAGCAAATTATTACGAGTAACATCTTTTCCATCAAAAAATATACTTCCGTTGTCAGGGCTCACTAGATTAAGAATCATTTTTAAGGTTGTTGTTTTTCCCGCACCATTTGGTCCAAGAAAAGCAACAATATCACCAGCATCTAATTTAAAAGAAACATCGCAAACGGCTTTTTTATTTGTTTTTCGATATGTTTTTGAAATATGGTTTACGGACAATAAAGTCATAATTTATCCCCTTTGTCTCCTTACAACTTCCAAGTAACACTTTTATCTAAGAATTTATTTGATAACCTTAAACAATATTATAAATAAATTAGCTTTAATTTTTATTTCATTTTCATGTTTTATATGCTATATTTATTTTTACCAAAGTAAAAACGATCACGTGGGTCACTTTGGTGGGGTCTAGAAAGAAGGTAATATGTCGTTAAAATTTGCTAACAAAGGTAAACTAGCACTGTATATTCTTCTAGCTGCTATCAGTGCTTGCGGAAATGTCGTCATCGCCTATGTCACAAAAATTATGTTGAATAGTGCGCAATATCATCATGGTTCTCTTAATCAATTAATTTCTATTGCCCTTATTGGGGCGGGAATCTTAATTGCAATCATGTTTACGAATTTTGCTTACCGGTATATTCGTTATGACATCGTGCGAGATATCAACGTAGAAATCAAAGACAAAACCATCAGTTACTTAATAGAACAACAATCTGATTCTCAAAAAGAGGGTCTAAACTTGATGACTAACGATTTAAAGCAAATCGAATCCCTTAAGATTTCTAATGAATTAATGATTATCTCAGAAGCGATGGCCTTTTTAATCTCAATTGCAGTGGGTCTATTTAATTCTTGGATTCTAACCTTAATTTTTGTTGCTGCAACTGCTATCCCCGGCTTTATTCAAAAATTCTTCATTAAAAACATTCAAGAAAAATCTGCTAAGTGGGA
>NZ_JAEHNT010000061.1:3248-8140 GCF_016742815.1 Lactobacillus sp. A27 | reverse complement strand
ATTCCCCTTTATCTTTTTACTACGTCATTCATCACAACTTCTAGTTCATCTTCCAAACTCATGTCAATCGTGAATTTCTTTTCGGGAATAAAACCAATATAATCCTTCTCTAGCCACCATGAACGCATTTTTTCTTCGCCAAAAGAAGAAATATGCCGTTCTTGATGCCTTTTCATTGTTTCTTCAAAAGGAATGTCAAAATAATAGGCATTAATTCTGTCTCCAAATAATTCTTTTGCTTTCTTAAACACTGGAGCATACCACTTAACATTCAAGATTTCCTCTAAAATTACGTAGTCACAATGCTCATGACCATACCCCAATAAATCCATCAACAAAGAGATTGCTGGATTATCAGCTCCATCTTTTGCATTTAACATTTCTCTTCGAACTGTATCTTGAGGAATGAGTAGAGTGTTTTTACCTATTTTCTTTTGAATTTGCTTAGATAAAGTAGTTTTGCCACTACCCGAATTACCTCTAAGAATGATTAAGTTGGACATAAGACATAAATTAACAGCATCTTTTATTGTTGCATCCCTATCAAATTCATATTCAAATCCTCGGATAGTTACTATCGGAACCATATTGCCTCTTTGTCCCATCAGCAATCCAGCGGAAGCAGCAAGCATATCACAGATAGTTTCAACATTAATTTTTCCGTTACTCTGAGTTTTTCGAAGACCATTTATTCCATAAAGCCCAACTTTGAACACGTTCAAATTAGTGCTGTTTCTACAACTAGTTCATCACAAGCAATTAAAAGCAAAAAGTTTGATGTAACTCAAGTACTTAATATGCAATATGATGAAGTAAAACATACTAAAGGTGTCAACTTTGTTGGAGAAAAGGGCATGACTTATAGTTTTATTGCCTTTAAAGTTGGAAAATGGGATGAAAAACTAGGTAAAAATGTTCAAAATCCACATGCTAAGATGAATAATCTGTCTTTACGAAAAGCTATGCTTCATGCAATGAATATCGATCAAGTCAACCAGAGATTCTTCCGTGGATTAGACTACCGCGTTAATTCATTAATTCCTGCTCAATTTGGTAAATTTCATGATGCTAAGGTTCCGGTTTATTCCTCTAATTTAGAAAAAGCAAATAAATTATTAGATCAAGCTGGCTATAAAAAAGATAAGCAAACAGGATATCGTCTACAGCCTAATGGAAAAAAGTTAACTATTAATTTAGCTGTTCACGTTTCAGATATTAATGTAGAAGCTTTATGGACAAACTATATTCAGGAATGGAAAAAGATTGGTTTGAAGGCTGAGTTTTTAACAGGACGTCCAATGGGGTTTAATAATTGGATTAATGCAATTAAATCAAGTGATCCTAGAATTGATGTTTTATCTAATGCTTGGGATCCATCAGGTGATTCCTCTCCTGCTGTATTCTATGAAGAAAAAATGCCTTATAATTTTGCCCTCTTTGTTTCACCAATGAATAAATAAATTATTAGATGAAATTGATTCTAAAAAAGCATTTAATGAAAAATACCGCGTGCAGAAAATGCATGAATGGCAACAATGGATGTATAAAAATGCATATGTCGTACCAACAACTGGTACTTATTCAATCACTGCAGTAAATTCAAAAATTACTGGATGGTCGCTTAAACCTTCAGCTGATGTTTGGTATGAAGCTGGTTTTAGCAAGAATTAATAAACCTACATTATAATCCAATTATAAATATTCTTCCTTAAAAATATAATTTCTATATTGAGATAACTGTCAAACTTTTGTAAATTTGTTAAAATTAAACTGAAAATACAATATTCTTCCCACCGGAGAACAAACTTGTAAGAGCAATTAATACACTTCATTAGGTCTTTGAAGAAGTGTATTGGTTGCTTTTTTTAGTTTTAGAAAGGAAAGAAGATGACGTGGATTTACTTAATATTAGCAGGATTATGTGAAGTTTGGTGAGCAACAGCAATGAAACTTAGCGATGGATTTCATCAGATTGGCTGGGCTATTATCACTATCATTGGCATGATAGCTAGTTTTGCAGGCTTAATTATTGCTTCGAAGCATTTACCTATTGGAATCGCCTATCCTGTTTGGACGGGTATTGGTGCAGTGGGATCTGTAATTGTAGGAGCTGTTCTTTTTCATGACCAGATGAATTGGCTTACCTAGATATTTGTAATTTTGTTTATTATTTCTATTATCGTAATAAAGATTCCTACAGGAAAATAGCATAAAAATACTCTGCAACTAACAGCTTTTGCTTAATAGTTACAGAGTATTTTTTTATTCAATTTAATTTATTAAACAATCTTATCGTAGCCTAATGCTTTTTGTGCAACTAAGTTTACCATGTTCCATTGACGATCGAAACTTGGTGAGAAGAAGAAATCAGCTTCAGCTAAATCTTCTAACGTCAATTTTTCTCTAATTGCAAGAGACAATACGTTAGCTTGACCTGTAATGTCATATGTCGACAAAGTGGAGCCACCTAAAACTTGATGGCTATTCTTGTCATAGACCAATGAAATGTAAATTTCTGGATTCTTGTCTGCTGGAATGTAATCTGGTCTCAAGGTATCCTTCAATGTAATTTCTGCCACATCCATACCAGCCTTTTCTGCATTCTTCTCGTTTAAACCAGTAGCTACAGCATGCATGCCAAATGCTTCTAGCACTTGTGCACCAACAATTCCAGTAAATGGTCTGGATGGTGTTAATTCAAATAAGTGCTCAACAACATATTGTGCTTCATGACGAGCAGCAATGGCAGATGGGATTGGAACCCGACGGTTAGCTGGAATACTATATGGGAATACGGCATCCCCAATTGCATAAATATTTGGTACATTGGTTCTAAAGTATTCATCAGTCTTGATATAACCATTGTCATAAAGATCAATAGTGCCATCAAGCCAATCTGTGTTTGGCTTAACTCCAATTGCTTCAATTACTAAATCAGTTGGAATATCGCCATGATTAGTTTTAACTGCTTCAACACGTCCGTTACCAGAAAAGCCCTTAACCAGAGTATCCATTGCTAGGTTAACGCCATTTTTAGTTAAAACTTTTTCAAAAACATCAGTGTAGGTATTGTTTAAATATTTCTCAAGTGGCTTCTTACCACCATCAATTAAAGTTACGTTCTTGCCAGCTTTGCGCATAACTTCTGCTGCAGCAATTCCATTACCAGCGCCGATGATTGCTACGTTTTTAATACTATCATCGTTTTTAGCTACTTCAATCTCTTTTGCCCAGTCGTAACCACGCATTAAAAGAACATTCTTTAAGTCACTGCCAGGTACTGAAAGCTTCGCTGGATTTACACCAGATGAAATAATCAATTTATCAAAATGAAAATCTTTCTTTTCTCCTGTTTTAACATTTTCGGCAGTTACAGTATTGGTGTAAGTATTAATTGCGGTGGCCTTAGTATTGTTATACATGTGGCCGCCTCTATTCTTTAAATCCTCGGCTCTGAAATTACGAACATCATTAATGCCAGTAGTTTCACCTTCAAGATAAAGCTTCATTCCGCAAGACATGAATGAAATATAATCAGATTGTTCTAGAACGGTGACATCAACGTTGTCATAGCGATTCAAAATTTCAAAAGCGGCCTCATGACCACCATGAGAAGCTCCGATAATAACTATTTTTCTCTTATCCATAAAAATCCTCCTAACTTTTTAGATTGAATGTTGGCTTTGTAACACTTTTACCCTAACACTTACTGTTACCAAAGTTAATTGATATGACTTAGAGCTAGATAATTTATGTTCACAAAAGAATTCCATTATAATTGATTCTAAGAAGGTGATTTAATGGTTGCTAAATTTATTACAGATAAAGATCATGCAAAATTATTTATCATTTCAGATACTCACTTAATTACCAATCAATTGCATGATAATGGATCAGCCTTTCAACGGATGAGAGATACGAGTGCTGGAAAAGATTTGGATTATCAAGAAATAGCTTTAACAGCTTTTACTCGCAAAATAATTGAAGACAAGTCTACTGCACTAATTATTACCGGCGATTTAACCTTTAACGGTGAATTAGCATCAGCTAAAAAACTACGATCTATTTTTTCTCCGTTAAAAGCGGCTGGTGTTCATCTTTTTGTTGTACCTGGAAATCATGACATTTATGATGGTTGGGCCCGTAAGTTTGAAAATGAAAAGGAATTGTACGCACAACAAATTAGTCCTTTTGACTGGAAAGCAATTTTTCCAGACGGTTATAAAAATACTGATAGTGCAGAATTGTTTTATAGTGTGAATTTAAATAGCCAGTATCACTTAATCTTTTTAGATTCTAATATTTACAGTCATCAAGGACTTACTCCAATTACTAATGGAAGAATATCCTCCAAACAATTGCAATGGCTTGAAAATGATTTAGAAAAAGCTAAAAAGAACAATCAACGCAGTTTAATATTTATGCATCATAATTTATATGACCATAATCAGGTTATTCATGGTGGTTATACTCTGGATAATACGTCAGAGTTACAAAAATTATGCACTAAATATAAAGTGACCGCTGTTTTTTCTGGACATATTCATGCGCAGAATATCGTTCGCGGTAATTCCTGTTCAACTCCAGATATAGCTAGTTCTTGTTTTGCCATGACAGATCAAGGCTATGGCATTGTTGATCTCTCACCTGCTCGCTTTTCTTATCAGCGTCACAGTTTTAACATGACACATTATTTAACTGATAAGGAAAAAGCAGAATTACCAACCGAAAATTTTCATCAATATTTAGCTGGGCTATTTAATTTCACCAATCACACTCAAATGAGCTGGCTCTATAAAGCAGTAACTGATCGAGATGAACAAACAGCAATAACTCAATTTATTGATGAATTAAACTGGAATTTCTTTATTGGAAAAAGCAACTATTCTGAA
>NZ_JAEHNT010000061.1:0-3238 GCF_016742815.1 Lactobacillus sp. A27 | reverse complement strand
TGGCCAAGTGCCACAATGGGTTGTTGTTTTTCGATCATATTCTTAACCTCCATTAAATTGATGAGATTAGAATACCTGAAAAATGAAGGCTAAAACAGATACTCGGTTATATGACGCTTACTTTTGATGATTCTTTTTACGCCAGATATATTCAATAATAAAACTAATCACTAATAAGAAGATGACTGCAATCCAAGTTAAAATTTCACCATTCATGATAGTTTGAGCAAAAAGCAATGCGAATAATACTAAGTTAAGAATAACAGCAATTACTAATAAAAAGCGGTTAGCTCCCGTTTGTTTTACCAAACGCAAATGTCCTACGTTAACCATAGCATATACAAGCAAAAATGCTAAACTTGCCATTTCTCCTACTGATGATAATGGGAAGATGACTACAAAAATACAAACTAATAAGCTAGTAAAAAATAGCCCCCGTGTTCCACCAAAGTGAGTCATTGCTCCAAATTTAGGTGGAATTTAATCTACTTTAGCAATTCTTATGCCCAAATTTTCACAAAAGTTCAACAAATCTTAAAAGCAGAAAGGAAGAATTTTCAGCTATAGATCTATATTGGGATAACTTTAACCCAGCATATGATGCGCGTGAACTTTCCTTATTTAAAGCTGGTAAAACCAGTGATCCTAACGTTAAAAAATATCAAAAGCTTTTGAAAGAAGCTAATCGCCGTATCTTTATCTTCCCAGTTTGGTGGAATGATACTCCTGCAATTATTAAGGGCTTCATCGATAAAGTCATGAAAAAACAATTTGCATATAATGTTGGTGCTACTGGTGTCATTGGGCATTTAAAGAATATTCAGCGTGTTGAAGTGATGACGACCTCTACCTCACCACCTGGTATTTGAAAATGTTCTGCGGTAGTGCCATTAAAAGTGTTTTCATCAATTCAACCTTGAAACAATTAGGGATGAAACATATCAAATAATTAAGCTTTGGCAATATTGATAAAAGTTCTGCTCAAAGAAGAAAACAATATTTAGAATCATTAGTCCAAAAGATCTGAACAAAAGCACGTTACTAACTAACCAGTAACGTGCTTCTTTCTATTCTGCTATATCCAATCTCACTCTGTGATCCGTCACCTGCTCAATGAAGTATTCGTCATGTTCAATCAACAGCATGGCAGGTTTGACCTTTTTCAATAATTCAATCAGTTGATTTTGATTGAAAACGTCTAGATAGTTTGCTGGTTCATCCCATAAATACAAGTCGGCTGGTTCAACTAGAGATTTAGCCAGTGCTACTCGTTTTTGCTGTCCCATACTCATCTCTTCAATCGGTGTCACAAAACTTGCTCGTGGAAAGCCCATCTTTTTCAAATTATTGAGTAATTCCTCATAAGAAATTTCATGTTCATATGCAAATTTGTGTAAAGTGCCATGATATTCTGTAAAATTTTGTGGTAAATATGAAATCGATAAACCATTTGCTAGTTCATACTTACCTTGATAAGTGACTGAAAATGTTTTATTTAACAACATTTTCAAGAAAGTCGATTTGCCAGAACCGTTCTTTCCTTCAAGAGAAACAATACCGTGATTTTTAACCACTAAATTTAGATCTTTAAATAAATTTTTACCATCTATTTGCAAATCAAGATGTTGCGCTTCAAGTAAAGTCGAATGGTAATTAGATTGAAAATTCATTGTCAGTTCTGGAATATCTTCAATGTTAGTCATCAAGCCTTGTTTTGCTTGAATATCATCGTTCATTCTTCGTTCAACATTTTTGGAGCGCTGCATTACTTTAGCAGCTTTATGACTGTAAAAGCCCTTATTAATATACGCATGAATTTCATTAGAGTGAGCCTTTGCGTTCTTTTGATTTTCAGATTTACTTGAATATCCCTTTAGACGCAAACGACTTTCATTCAATGTACGAATCTCGCCTTTCAGCTTCTGATTCTTCTCGCGGTTAAACTGATCTCTTTTCTGCTTCGTATCTTCATATGCAGCAAAGTTTCCCTGATACAAATGAATCTCCATATTTTCAATCGCCAAAATATGATCGGTTACTTGATTCAAAAAATCACGATCGTGACTAACCACGATATAGCCCTTTTCATGCTTACCTAGATAATTACTAATCTCTTTTCTACTGTCTTCATCTAAATGATTTGTAGGTTCATCAATTAAGGCAAAAGAATCTTTATCTGTAAAAGACAATGCCAGTAAAACTTTAGTTTGCTCACCACCACTTAAAGTATTAAACGGCTGCCATAACAAGTTGGGGTCGACATTCATTAAATTCAACTCACGTTCTAATTCCCACTCTTCGAAAGCAACCTGCTTCTGTAACTCATATAAGGTAATATTCTTTTGATCCTCAACTTTAATTGGATAATATGAAAAACTTAGCCGAGTTTGAATTTCGCCTAGACCATGTAATTTTCCACGCAGCAAGTTCAAAAATGTTGTCTTACCACGTCCATTTCTGCCCACAAGTCCTAGTTTCCAAGTACTATCTAAGTTTAAGTTCAATTTATTAAAAATATTTTCACTGCTATCATCATATCTGAATGATAAATTTGAAATTCTAATGTTGCTCATAAAATCGCCTCGTAAAAAAGAGCCTACACTTCCGACAAGTGCAGACTCTCCTTCAGTATTTTACGCATAGAAAAAGAAGGTATCGCCTATCCTTAATCTTGTCAAAAGTGCATAGTCTCTCCGTCATAAATCTGGAATAATTATTCAACTATGCTTGAATTTGCAAGATTAAAGACGCAATGGCGACCCTTCTTTCCATAAAATGAATTTCAATTGATGAAATCAGAATAACATGAAAATATTAGATTGGCAAGTTGTTTTGGATACTTTGATACTATTTATCCTTCTATCTTTTTACCATCTTTATATTTTCTTTTGGCATTGATTTTTAGCTTTTTTACAATATCTTCACCTAAGTCACTACCTAGCATTTCAGAAATTCCTAAGAGAAAAATTGCTACATCAGCTAATTCTTCATTTATGTTGTCATGATCGTCTTTTAACCATGCTTGAAATAATTCATTAACTTCACCATACAGTAAAAGCAACTCAAATTTTACATCGGTAGTATTGAAACCATGATTTTTCTTATTTTCGATAACTGCTTTTTGTAATTTCTGCGTATCAATAATCGAACTAGCATTCCCCTTTATCTTTTTACTACGTCATTCATCACAACTTCTAGTTCATCTTCCAAACTCATGTCAATCGTGAATTTCTTTTCG
>NZ_JAEHNT010000060.1:0-1662 GCF_016742815.1 Lactobacillus sp. A27 | reverse complement strand
CAAAACATACTAATCTAGTGTTGGATGATTACTCGACGGAGTAGTCGTTCAACACTTTTTCTTTTACTATGTAAAGTGGAGATGAAGCCAATGCCGTGACTGCTTTGGACACATGATGTCGTAAACAAAACTGGCAGCTTCACCATTCAATTGTGAATCTCGTCTAAGTATGTTGGCTGTTAAAGTCCTGTTGAGAAAATTAGATCTGATTGGATTAGATGGAGGCAGCTCATCTCCAAGTAAAGCGGAGGTTTATTCTTATGGATTTATTGAAAACTGTTTTTGGTATTGATGTTAGCAGCCGGAAGTCTAACGTATGCATTATGGTCAATGGCCAAAAAGTTGATGACTATGCCATCTCCAACGATATGGTAGGCTTCAATCAGTTGCTAGATGACCTTAAGCAGGTTACTAAACCGCAGATTATCTTTGAAGCAACTGGTGTCTATTCCAGAAGACTCCAGGCGTTTTTGGACATGCACGAATTGCGCTATGTCATGATGAACCCGCTGGAAGCCAAAAGAAAGACAAAGGATGACCTGCACCAGAACAAGACCGATAAGCTTGATGCCTTGTACCTTGCCAAGCTGCAGTCTGAGCACCCGCAACGGCTGGCCTACGTTCAAAGCAAAGAATATCAAGAATTGATGGCCAATAACCGCATCTATGAGCAGGCTTCGCACGATCTGATAACCAACAGGAATAGACTGCACAAAGCCATTCAGCTCACTTTCCCAGAGATTGAGCACTTAATGGTTAACCCGAGAGGGAAAAACTACTGGAGTATTGTTCTCAGATTCCCACACCCTGATATCGTATTAGAAACAAAAGAAGCCGATATCATCGACTTCTTAAAAGGCTTATCTGGTATTGGTAAAAAGCGCGCTAACGACATAATGCAAAGTCTTATTCGTTTGGCTAAAGTCGCATGCCCAGCTGTCAAAAAGGACAGTGCACATATTCGTGGCCTCGAAATGGCCATTAACAATATTCTGAGCGCTGAAGAGGCGTGCCAGACAGCTTTAAAGGAGATGACCAAGCTCGCTCCCAAGCGGGATCTGGAGATCCTCACAAGCATTCCAGGCATCGGCGAAAATACCGCTCTAAGAATCATTAGTGAGCTTGGAGATATCAGACGTTTTAACAACCCTAGCCAATTAAATGCCTTCGTTGGCGTTGACCCTCAAGTTTATGAATCTGGCAACCTCACGGCCCACCTGTCAATTTCAAAGCGTGGGACAGCTATCGGCAGAAAGGTGCTGTACTTGGCAATCAACCAAATTCAGTCGGCTAAGAAAGCGGGAAACCCTTCTCATATTGCGGATTATTACGAGAAACGAAAACGGTCTTCTGAGACTGCAAGTCACAAGAAGGCCGCTATCGCATCGATCCATAAATTATTACGGACGATCTTCGCTTTAATTAAGAATGATCAATTATATAGCTATGACGTAGCCAAACATAACCAAAGACTTTTGTCATAAAAATTGATCCAATAGATATTATAACAGCCTCTTTTTTGAAATTACAGAAGGTGGCTGTATTTATCATGCCCTAAATCAGATATTTAACTCGATTCTCCGGGAGCCATTTCCCGATTAGGCCTGTATTTCAAAATAAAATTGCTTAAAATCGTTGATAACACTTGACTTAGAGTAGAAA
>NZ_JAEHNT010000059.1:0-769 GCF_016742815.1 Lactobacillus sp. A27 | reverse complement strand
AAGCTGGTACATAGCAGCTTGATGCTTAATCCAATTATTAAATTATAGTTGACTTCTATCAACACGATTTGACAGAGAGCCATTATATTTGACTTCTATCAACAACATTTGATAGAGAGCCTTTTAATTTAACTATTATTCATTGTTTTGAATAAAAATTCAATTCGAATAATTGAATCTTTTTCTAATTAATTAGAATTCTTTTTTGTATAAAAAACCACTTAAAACTACCATACCAAGACCAATTAATACAATAAGTGCACTTTGCTTTGCACCGGTCTTTGGTAAAGCTTCTGAGTTGTTAGCTGTATAAACAACTGAAGTTGCCTTTGGCATCTTTTGTGAATTATTAGTCTTGTAAACTGCTTTTTGGTGGTTAACTTTTGCTTTCTTGTCAGTAGTTTGAGCTTTAACAGGAATTGCGTAGAAGTCATCATCATTATTCTTTTGAGTTGCAGTATTGTCAGATGGCTGTTCAGTTGCCTTAGGTTGTACTACTTCTTCAGTAGTTGGAGTAGTTGCCTTAGGTTGTTCTACTTCTTCAGTAGTTGGAGTAGTTGCCTTAGGTTGTTCTACTTCTGGAGTAGTTGGAGTAGTTGCCTTAGGTTGTTCTACTTCTGGAGTAGTTGGAGTGTGTTGCTTTTGCTTATCTTCTGAAGAATGATTATCTTCAGAATTGTTGTGCTTATCTTCTGATGAATGATTATCTTCAGAATTGTTGTGCTTTTTATCTACTGAAGAATGATTATCTTCAGAATTGTTGTGCTTT
>NZ_JAEHNT010000058.1:0-283 GCF_016742815.1 Lactobacillus sp. A27 | reverse complement strand
GACTACAACTGTTGGCAAAACGCCTAAGGCTGATGAAGTAATTTCAAGAACTGATAAGAATGGTAAGAAGATGCCAAGTGATGCAAACTACACTTGGCAGACTGAACCAAACACAAGTAAAGTTGGTGAGGCATCTGGTGAAGTAACAGTAACTTACGCTGATGGAAGCCATGATGATGTTCCTGTAACTATTAACGTCAAGGATAAGCTAGATGACAATAAAAAGTACCACATCGATGGCAAAGGTGGTCTTAAGGTAGATAAGGGTCAAACTTTAGATCCA
>NZ_JAEHNT010000057.1:0-3463 GCF_016742815.1 Lactobacillus sp. A27 | reverse complement strand
ACGTAAGACAGTCGAAGGATTTTATTATCGACTGTCTAAACCAGATGCAAAATACTATTACTATCACGATCAAGAGGAAGATCCTGATTTCAAAAATGTGCTTTTGATTGATTCTGAGCAGGGAAAAGCTCAACAAAAATTAGATTACTTAAAATCCCAAAAACAAGTACCTATTAATGCCAAATTAACTAGTTTAAATCTAGAAAAATATGCTAAATATTTAGATAAAATTTTTAAGCAAAATTCATGGATAAGACAAGCATTACTAAGAGAAAAATATAATTTAGATTTTAGTAAAAAGAGTCGGTGGTTATTAACGCCTGCCGCATTTAACAATTTGTATAAAGCAGCTATTTCAGAAGAGATTTTTGCTTTAATTTGTCAGAAGTATCATCTAGATTTCCATGAAATGAGGGAATTATCCCAGAATGAATTTGAACGCTTTGACGGATTTTTAAAGTTAAACGATCAGAGAATTCTATATGTCGATATGAAGAATTACGATTCACGTAGGACTACAGTACTTGCAAAAGATGTCGAAAAGCATATTCAAAATAAATTAAATGATTCCACAGGTAATGCAGCCGTGATTATTAATTTCTACGAATTTGAAAAAGAAAATGCTTATCGAAATAGCGGAATCAGAAACGAAATTAATGAAAAAAAGATCTATTACTATCCTCATTTGTTTAGACATAATGGTGAAATTGATAATGCATTATTGCAAGACTTATTAGATAAGGTGGTACGGAATGACACTAGTAAGAAATAAAATTTATCTAAATCAATTGGAAGATCCGCATTTTAAGATTGATCAGCTAAATCAAGATTTTGATTTATACGCGGTACATTGCACACGTAAATATATCTCTCGCTCCTTACTTAACCGTAACCAAGAGAAGTTACCAGTAATTAAGGCCGTAAATTATATCAGAGAAAATAACAAAGACATAATTTATATCCTTACGGATAAAGGTAAAACCAATATTTTTGAATTAAAGCGTGGCTTAACAGAACTAGATGAGACTATAGGTAAAATTGAGCAGCGTGATTTTGCACAAGTAGAAACAAATATCATATTAAACTTACTATTAATTCAACTACAAGTATTCTCTACAGTTAAGGGATGTAATTTATTGGGAAAATTGTATGTTAATACCAACACAGAAGAAAATGAAAAATTAAAATTTGAAGAAGTAAGCTTTAGTAAAAATCTAGTAATTAATATTCAAACGCGAGCATTTACTCAACTATCCTATTATCAAAAAAACCAAGCTCAAGAATTAATTAAAAATATAAAGTCATGGGGTCGCAGTCCACGTTATGAGATTAATTTTCAAGAAAGCACAATCAAACAAATGGCAAATTGTTACCATGACGGAGAAGAAAATGATTGGTATTTAATGCATCCTACCCATAAAAATCTGAAGCCAGATCAAACACCTTTCTTTTATCTTAATGGTAAAGTTGGACAAGCTAGAACTAGCTTTTTAACTAGTAAAAGTGGCATTATGTATTATTTAATTGATCAATTGAATAAGCATTACTCGCAATATTTTGACAAATTAAAATTTAGAGAAATCCAAACTGAGAGTTATGATCAAGGCGTTAATCAAAAAAAAAGGGGAGAAAAATTATTAGAAAAAATTAAGTCATTTTGGTCAGATAAAGAAATTACATTAATTGATCGAACGCAAGAAAATTTATCAGTAGTAAAGACTATATCTGACTTTTTTAGTCAAAACTTGTCAATAAAAATTAAGCCCAGTCAAACAAGTAGTCATTACAATTTAGCATTAATTCACAATTTAGGTTACTATTCGAAAAAAGATAACCAAGATAAGGAAGATACGTATTACGTAAATCAAGCTGAAATTATTCAAAATATAACAATTGAAGGAGTACTGCATAAAAGTGGAACGGTAATTGATAGCGCATTAATCAATGCAGTTAAAGAATTAACTGTAAAAGCAATTTTAGAGATGCAAGATTTCTCACCATTGAATACTGGGATAGACTTAGATAGTTTGGCTTTTTATAAATATTATCCTAAAAGCAGTCAAACTCTAGAATTTACGAGTCATGGAACTAATTTTCAAATTAAAGTAATTACTTCCAATTTTAAAGATCCGTTTTTCTTGAATGATTTATTTATTGAACAAAACGATCAATTAACGACCGCTTACGACTACATTATTTTAGATAAACAAAATGAAAATTACTATGCTGTAAGCAAAACTTCGTTAAAAACAATACCATCGCCATCATTATATGAAGCGGCAAATAATCAAAAAGGCACTTTAGCATATCGTAACAAAGAGGCTAGAAATAAATATTTAGCCGGTTTAATCAATTTGAATTATTTCTACGCACAAAATCAACTATATTATAATGTGGGAGTTATTGGAAATGGGATGCAGTCCAAAGAGTCGGTAGCTTCAGTTGTTAGAAAGATTGAATGTTTAAACGATAATAATAAGTCGCAATTGCTAGATATGCAGCAGCTTTTACAATCTATGGATGTTGTTTGGGTTAAATTTAAAAATTTGACGGTTCTTCCTTTTCCGATTAAACTCATGAACGAATATATCAGAAAAGATAAAAATAATAATGAAGAGAGATAAAAATTGAATTTAATAATTAGATCAGTAACTATGAATGATTTGGATTCAGTAGTTTCTATTGAATCGGATACTTTTGAGATGAGTCAAGAAATGACTCAAAAAGATATGATCGGGCGAATTGAAAACTATCCTGATACTTTTTTAGTAGCAGAAATTGATCATCAAGTAGTAGGACATGTTTTTGGTCCAGCATTTAATAAGCGCTATATTGAAGATGAAATCTATTTTAAAAATCATCTTAATCGTAAAGATGATCAATATCAAACAGTTTTAAGTCTGGCAGTTAGTCCGGAATTTCGAAAGCAAGGAATAGCTACCAAATTATTAGATAAATTGTCTAAGATTGCTAAGAAGCAAAATAGGACAGCGGTCACTTTGACTTGCTTGCCGAAGTTATTTTCATTTTATGAAAAGCGAGGCTTTGTAAACGAGGGTAAGACTAGTGATGATATCCCTGATCCTGATAATGTAAGTAGTTTTAATATGGTAAAAGAATTATAGAAAAGAGGATTTTCCTACTAAACAAGGAAAATCCCCTTTATAATTTCTGATTAATCTTTTTAACTTGAGATTTCACTTTTTTATATATAATTAGCCAGATAATTATATATCCAATAATATAGATAATAGTAAAGATAAATAAGGGTGTTGCCTTAACAAGAATCCAGCCATTTATTAAATAGAAGAAAAGGTAATCTAGATAAATTACAATTGCATCAATTAACGTTGCGATACCTAGAGGAATTTTTTCAACTTTAAAAACAGCTCCAATTCCGCCAGCAACGAAAGCATGAAAAGGGTCGATAGAATATTGATGTTTACTTCTGTCATTGGTCGAC
>NZ_JAEHNT010000005.1:0-9729 GCF_016742815.1 Lactobacillus sp. A27 | reverse complement strand
TATACAAAAAAAGAGATCGAATCCAAATGATTCGATCTCTAAAAAAGCACCCTTAATTGTCAATGTCTTAACTTAATGACATTGCTATTAATGAGTGCCTGCTTTTGCTTGTTATAATTAAAAATATAAGTGAATTTTGATGAGGTAAAAAAATGAAATTAAAGCAAAAGATTGTATTAACTTCTGTAGCCACTTTACTAGCAGTTTCACCTACTGTCGGAATGATTCAACCGTCACAAACGGTTTTAGCAGCCACTAATAAACGGCAAATTAGTCAAAAAGATAAATTGAAGCTCAATCATAATGCCTATATTTATAATAAAAAAGGTAAGCATACTAAGAAGCTTTTGCGTAAAGGTACATTAGTTAAGTATCAAGGCAAGATTAGTCAAAATGATTTTGCGGATAACTTGTACTTTTATCAAAATTATTCAAATGCACACAGATATCAATTAACCATAACCAAGATTAAGGGTGCTGATTATTTTAAGATCGGTAAAAACCAATATATTAAAGCCGCAAATGTTGATGCTATCGATGGTAATAAGCTTTTATTTAATCAAACTACGGTAACAGTTAAAACGAAGGCGCCACAAATTTTTATGGCCAGCAAGAATAGAGCTTTGACTACCGGAAAATACTATAAAAAAGGTCAAAAGCTAGTTGTCGATCAATTAGGTGGCATGGACGTGTTAGCCAATAGTTTCCCTAATGCTTATCATATTAAAGGCACGGATTATTATATCTGGGCTAGAGATGTCACTGCCCGTCAAAACATGGACTCTATCAACTATGATGTTCGTAATACAACCGTTGTTGAGGTCAAAAGAGATAATAGTAAAGCACCATTATATGCATTTAACGGAGAAGTAATTACGCCTAAAGGTTTTGCTTGGACGAGTTTAGCACCAATAAAGGTTAATGGGGCTATCTATTTGTGGAACGAGCAGGAAAACAAAGCTGAGCTTTATTACCATTTAACCAATCATTATCAAAAAATGGCTAATTTGAAGACATCTCCTAGTTTCCCTGAGGTAGTTAAAATTAATACGGTAAAGATAGGGGATACTTTTATTAAGGCTAGCGATGTAAAATATGTTGACGGTAAATTTTTAAAGCCGATTAATAGTGCTAGTCAGGCTGAAGATAATGCAAAAATTGCTATGTCTGAAAGCGAAGAATTAGATTTAAAGGATTTAATTAATAAGCAAATAGCAGTACAAGGTAGTATTAAGTACAAATTATCTAGTTTTTACAAACGGTATAACTATGATCAAGCGATTGATGATGCAAAATCTGTATTAAATAGGGATAGTGTGTCAGCTGCGCAAGCTCAATATTTGATTTGGAATATTAAGACAGCTAAAGATGAATTAGATGGTGCCAAAGTCAAAGTAGGAAATCTTAATAAATTGACGCAGAATGAAAGACTGGCTATTGAATTACTAGTTTCAAATGTTTACTCTAAGGAAACTGATACTGAATCACTTTATGGCCAGATGACTATGAGTGAAGCAGATGAATCCGTGTTTGAATTAAGCATTGAAAACGAAAGAGATCATAATAGGGTTATTTCTACGAAGATGATGAAGACTAGCGATTTTGCGGAAGAAAGATAATATCTGTTGACACAAAAATGGAGATGCATGATGCATTTCCATTTTTTTGCTTTTGTTTCAGTAAAACACGAACGATTATTATATAAAATAATATAATTTTTAGTATTTTATCTATTTTTCAGGTGAAAACACTGTAATCTGTCAAAAATATATGCTAAAATCTGATCATTAGATGGACAAGAGGGGAAACATTTATAATGAACAACGATATTGAAAAAGTATTATTTACTCAGGAACAACTTAATAAACGGATGGATGAAATGGCTGAACGTTTAAATAAAAAATATGCTGGTCAAGAGCCAATTGTTATTCCTGTTTTAAATGGAGCAATGCTTTTTGCTAGTGATATGATCAAAAGATTAACATTCAAATTAACGGTTGATCCTATCAAGGCCTCAAGTTATGCGGGAATTTCTTCAACTGGTAATGTCAAAATTGTTCAAGATATTAAATCTGATGTTACTAATCATCCTGTGATTTTTATGGAAGATATTATTGATACTGGTCGCACTTTGAAGACACTTACTGAAGTAATGAAAAAGCGCGGCGCTAAGAGTGTAGAAGTGGTTTCAATGCTTGATAAGCCAGAGACACGTGTGGTAGATTTCAAAGCTGACGACTATGCCTTTAAAGCACCTAATGCATTTTTAGTAGGATATGGACTTGACTATAACGGTTGGTACCGTAATCTTCCTTATGTAGGGGTCTTAAAGCAAGCAGTTTATGCATAATTTTTAAAAAAGTGTAAAAAAGTAACCTCTATTTTAAAAATAGTTGATTTTAACAGTACTTTATATTACAATAGTTGTTTTTACTTATATGAAAATTAAGAAAGGACTATAATACATATTGTAAAGGTACGTTTTATCAACTAAAGAGGTTAGTAAAATGAATAAAGATATTCAAAAATTCAAAAAAGGAATCGAGTACCCAGAGCAGTAAAATGGTATTCCACAAGCTTTCTTCCATAATCCAAAATATAAAAAGCTGAGTACCGATGCTCGTTATTTATATATGATTTTTACACTGAAGATGACTCAGTCACAAATAATGGCTGGGTAGATTCCGACGGAAACATGTATATTATTTATCCTGATCAAGATCTGATGGATGAAATGAATTGTAATTCTTTTACAGTAAATTGATTGAAAAATGAATTGATCAAGCATAATTTACTGTTAGAGGAAAATATGCCTTCTGGACATAGTGATCGACTATATCCGCTTAGAGTAAGCGAAATTTATAAATAAAAAATTAAGCACATTATTACCATGATAGTGTGTTTTTTCTTACAGATTGAATGCTGTCATCTCTTATTTTTGTATGGTACAATATGAATATATGTTCTAATGAAGAGGTGACTAAAATGCTGACGCGCTCGCATCGTTTATGCAGCATCGCGCTTGTTGAGCTGGGATTAATTGCTAGTAACACATTTATTGCAGATCCAGCATCTAATTTAATAATTTTATTGGCTACTGGTGTGGGTGCGTCTTTACCTGATATTGATGAATATAACAGCACGACTAGTCGTAAATCTCCAATCAATTTTAGTTTGTTTCTACGCCATCGTGGTGTGACTCATTCATTTTTAGGCTGGTTAGTTTTCTCCATTGGTTTGTATTTCTTAATGAATCATTTTATTCCCATTGAATTTCGATCTTGGCAGTTGCCAAATTGGTGGGGTAGTATTTGGCTAGGCTTGATTTTAGGCTATTTTTTGCATTTAGTTGAAGATAGTTTTAGTAAGCAGGGAGTAGATTGGTGGGCTCCATTTATTAAAAAGAGAAGACATCATTCAATCTTTCGTTATAAAGTAGGAGGATTTTTTGAAAAATTTATTACTTTAATTGCTTTTTTAGGAATTATAATGATGTCTTGCTATTGGTTATGGCTGATGGCCGCACCTGAAATCTAAGTAAAACGCATACGTTTATTTAGTAAATTTCTTTACTATTTATGGTAAAGCACGCTACTTAATGTTATACTAACGTTGTTAGAAATGTTTTAAGAAAAGAGATATATTAAAATGAATCAAATTGCTTTTAACCAACAATTATCAGATAAATTAAATGAAGTACTTAACCCAACCTTGTATTCAACTCCAGGTAAGGGTGAAATTACTGTAGTTGCTAACGAAAAGAATGACTTGCGTGAATATCGCATCATTACTGAAAACAACAAGGTTGTTAAAGTTGAAGATGCATATGATGCTAAGCATGATGCAGATTATGATAAGATGATGAACTTTCTTAAGGACTATCGTTAATTAAAAAATTGAATATAAATATAAAAAGAACAGAATCAAGCGATTCTGTTCTTTTCTTTTACCATTCTGCATTAAAAGCATATTTGTCCATGCGTTTAAATGCATCTTCGATGCGAGAAGTTGGTGAAGCTAAGTTTAATCTAATTGAAGTTGGGCCTTGAAATAGTCCACCGTCTTGCCAGCCGATGCCATAATCCCAACCACGTTGCAATAATTCTTTTTGCGTTTTGCCATGTTTCTTTAGCCAATCCGTGCACTCGAGGAACATCATGTAAGTTCCTTCGGTCTTAAAGGTTGAAACTCCATCGAAATGCTTAGTTACATAATCGTAAGCTAGATTTACATTTTGAGAAAGAACTGGTAAAAGTTGATTAAGCCAATTATTTCCTTCGTCGCTGTAAGCACCAATTAAAGCATGTTCTGAAAAGACATTCATACTATTGTAAAAAGTCTTTTTACCCACGCTTTGGATTCGTTCACGGATAGGCTTATTGTAAATAACGCTGTAACTGCCAATTAAACCTGCAAGGTTAAAAGTCTTAGATGGAGCGTAGAAAGCAGCGGCATGTTCTTTGGCCCATTCGCTAACTAATTGGGTAGGAGTGTAATGATGATCATTCATCATTAGGTCAGACCAGATTTCGTCAGAAATTACCCAGACATTGTTTCTCTCGTAAACTTCCATTGCCTTAGTGATTTCTTCTTTAGTCCAGACGCGACCAGTTGGATTATGAGGATTACAGAAAATCGCAACATGAATTTGATTTTCCTTAATCTTTTTATCCATATCCTCATAGTCCATTCGCCAAGTACCATTTTCATCTTTAATTAAAGGTGAGTGAACGATTTGATAACCGTTGCTTAATACAGCGTTAGTAAAGCCCATATAAGTTGGTGAATGAAGTAAAACTTTATCACCTGGTGCTGCAAAGACTTTTAAGGCAGAAACGACGCCGCCAAGTACACCGTTTTCGTAGCCAATATCTTCTTTAGTTAAACCTGGTACGCCCTTGCGTTTTTTGTGCCAATCAATGATTGCCTGGTAGTAGGCGTCGCTTGGTTGGAAATAACCAAAGAGGGGATGCTAGGCACGTTTAATAATTGCTTCTTGAATTGATTTAGCCGTAGGGAAGTTCATATCGGCCACCCACATCGGGATTGTATCAAAGCCTTCTTTTGGTTTTGATGGTGCAAAACCAGGTAATTTTCCTACTGCATCAACGGCCATCGCGTCTTTGCCATGACGATCAATCAATTCTGTAAAATCGTATTTCATCTAATACCTCCATAAAAGTGTGTTGATCTTATTGTAATAGATGAACTAGCAAAATTGTTAATATTTGTTTGATTATGAAAGGAGCTCAAAATGAAATTAAACAGAAAATTTACAATCAGTGTTACTGCAGCGCTTTTAGCTGTTGCGCCAGTAACGGGCGTAGTTAGTCTTCCTAAAACTAATATAGTTTACGCTGCAAGACAGTCTGTTAGTGGCAAAATCAAGGTAACTCAAACTTACGCTAGTTATTTTGCTAACGGCAAGAGACACCCGGTTAAAAAGGGGAAAGTTTTAAAGTATTATGGTACACCTAAGTACAAACCGTTTGATCCAGGCAGCTATTATTTTGGTGAACTGCAATACAATTTAGGTAATAGTGGCTTATTATCATCTGACTATGTTAAACAAATTTCTGGCAAAAATTGGATCACAGTCATTAGCAATGACTATTTGTATAATGCAAAAGGGAAACGACTATCTACTAAGATTAAACGTGGTCAAACTTTAGCTTATACTGGCAAAGTTAAATCAACTAAAAACGGTAAATATTACTTTTATGAAAATAATAAGAAAAAGCGCATCCCTTATTACAAGATCAAAGGACACGAATATTACAAGCTGGGTCGCAATCGTTATGTGAAAGTGGCAGATGTAATTGCTGTTAATGGTAATTATTTAATGACTACTGGTGAGACGACTGGGGTAGTTAAGAACAATAACGTCAGAACTTTCATCAATTCAAATGACTACAGTAATGATTCTACTATGGCACCTAGTGATAAGTACTTAAAGAAGGGGTAAAAGCTAACCTTTGACCAAGCAGTAACTTTTGTAAGTCAATTGGACGATTTTGATCATGATCCTTATGATTATTACCGTATTAATGGAAGAAGTACAAAAAGTTTTACGCTTGGGCTATAACTTGGTAAAAATTGAACATCGGGGTTACGTTCTACCTAATATCTATAACAGCAAGAATAATTGGCAATATATTACTGATCGTCCGGTATGGAATTTCGGCAAAGATAGTCATTTTTGGCTAGGATATGCGGCTTCAGATGTAAAGAATAAGCAACCATTAGATATTAAGGAAATTGCTGAAGAGAGTACAAAAAAGCCAGCTTTAAAGAAGTTAGTCAAACAATATTACGGCCTTAAAGGTAATAGATTCTTCATCTATAATCGTCAAGGCAAGTTGATCAAAAAGTTAACACTTAAGAAAGAAAAGATTTTTAAGGTTAAAGGCATCGGATCGTGAAAGATCAATATATGTACCAGATTGGTAAGAATCAGTATACTCAAAATTTGAGTTATCGTTGGGTCATTAAAAAATAATATTAAAAAAGTGTTGACATTGATGATAATTTGCTTAAAATAATTATTAACAATTTAATTAATCTGAAAACAAAGAGAAAGAAGAGTAGTTTAATTCGAATTTGCAGCGAATCTCGTTAGGTGTGAGGAGATAAAGGTAGAATTGAATGAAAATCACTTTCGAGTTCTATTTCTTAATCTTGTAGTAAGAAATGGTGGGAGCACCCGTTATAGTGCCTGCGTATCGCTGAAGTTTCTTCGGCCGCACGCGAAAGGTATTGTTAGTAATAACAATATAAATAAAGGGTGGTACCACGCTAGAAGCGTCCCTCAATCAAAGCAATTTTGGTTGAGGGACTTTTTTGTGATCAGATAATTCTTAATTCTCAGGAGGACGAGTGTATGAATGATGAAAAATCTCGTAAGTTGACCTGGAAGCAATATTTAGTCGTTGCTTCTTTGCTATTTGGATTATTCTTTGGGGCTGGTAACCTGATTTTCCCACTTCACTTGGGACAGCTTGCCGGTGCGAATTGGGGGACAGCCGCAGTTGGATTTCTGATCACTGGTGTGTTATTGCCTTTACTATCAGTGCTTGCCGTAGCCATCACCCGTGCAGGTGGTGTTTACGACATCGGTAAACCATTAGGCGCCGGCTTTGCCGTAGTATTTATGGTATTGATCCATGCGACTATCGGTCCTTTGTTTGGTACACCAAGAACAGCAACTGTTTCATTTACTGTAGGTGTAGCACCATTTATCCCTAAAGATATGCAAACTGTCGCATTGTTAGTATTTTCAGCTGTGTTTTTCTTATTAGCATTTGCATTTTCATATCATGAAAACAACATCTTGTCTAATGTTGGTAAGGTTTTAAACCCATTATTTTTAGCACTTTTATTCTTAGTTTTCGTTGTAGCATTTTTTAATCCATTAGGAAATCCACAAACTGCTGCTGTTACTGCTGCTTACAAGCATTCAGCATTAGTTAACGGCTTCCTTGAAGGTTATAACACTATGGATGCCTTAGCTGGTTTGGCTTTTGGTGTTACTGTTGTTACCGCTGTTCGTTCAATGGGTCAAAAAGATCCAAAGAGTGTTTCAAAGGTGGTTGCCAAATCTGGTGTAGTTGCTATGGGTGCCGTAGCTTTAATCTACTTACTTTTGATCTTGATGGGTGCAATGTCATTAGGTCACTTCAAGGTATCAGATAACGGTGGTGTTGCATTTAACCAAATCGTTAATGAATACGGTGGTCTTTTTGGTCAAGCATTACTTGCATTCTTGTTAACTGTTACTTGTTTAACTACTGCTGTTGGTTTGGTTGCCGCATTTGCACAAGATTTCCATAAGCATTTCCCAAAGGTTAGTTATCACGCATGGCTTGCTCTTAGTTGTTTAGCATCATTCTTTGCTGCTAACTTTGGTTTGGATCAAATCATCGCTTGGTCAACTCCAATGTTGATGTTCTTGTACCCATTATCAATGGTCCTGATCCTTTTGTCAGTATTTTCACCATTGTTCAAACGTGATAGCGTAGTTTACTTCTTTGTAATCTTGTTCACGGTAGTACCTGCATTAGGTGACATGGTTGTAGCATTTCCAGCAGTTGTTAGTCAAAGCCAATTTGGTTTAATGGTTACTTCAGTTAGAAGTTCTTTGCCACTTGCAAGTATGGGACTTTCATGGTTAGTGCCTGCATTAGTTGGTTTGGCAGTTGGATTAGTATTCCACGTCTTTAGAAGAAAGAACCTAGTCACTGCACAAGAAGAATTTGAATAAAAATAAAAGCTTTTCTACTCATGCAAAATACGTGAATAGAAAAGCTTTTTCAGTATGAATTTTAATTACTTCAAATTATTAACCTTCACAACAGCTTTGGATACATCCTTTAATTTACCTGAAGTAAATTGCTCAACTTCACCTAAAGATAATTCATGTGAGATTAATGGTAAGACATCGACTTTATGTGATTCAAGTAGTCCAATGGCATCTTCAAAGCAGTATGGATTGATAAATGAGCCTTGAATCGTTAATTGCTTTTGATAGATTTCATAAGAATTAATCTTGAATTGTGACTTAGGGTTGGCCACGCCAAACATTAATACTTGTGCACCACGCCGCGTAGCAGCAATTGCTTCTTCTTGGGTAATAGGATTACCGACAGCTTCTACTACAATGTCGTAAGCATTGTTAGGAATCTTGTCTCCTTGAGCGGTATTAAAAGTAGTGACATCAAAATGATCATGATTGAGCTTTAATTTCTCTTTAGAAATACCAGCTAAATCCACCTGATGAACGCCCATTGCCTTTAAAGTTTGAACGAATAATTCACCCATAAAGCCGTCCCCGATGACTAATGCTTTTTGATAGGGATGCAATTTTAACAAATTTACACCATGTATAGCACATGAAAGTGGTTCAGTGACTGCAGCTGCCTTAAGTGAAAGGTTATCTGAAATAGGGTAGACAACTTTAGCTGGCGCGGTGAAGTATTCCGCAAAACCGCCATCACGAGTGACACCTACAGCGGAAAGGTGTTCACAAAGTTCTGGTCGAGAAGTACGACAGTAGTAACATTGACCACAGTAAATATTAGGGTCAACAGTTACTCGATCACCAGGTTTAATATTGGTGACATTTTTGCCAACCTCTTTAACAATCCCTGAGTTTTCATGACCTAAAATAATAGGTGGATTTGCTTGAGCAGAACCTGGTAAACCATTGTAAAGTTCACGATCTGTGCCGCAAATACCGGCATAGGCTGTATGAATTAAAACTTCATCATCTTTGACCTCTGGGGTGGGAACTTCTTTTTCTTCTAATTTTTTAGTTACTGTTAAAACTAATGCTTGCATAATTTTTCCTCGATTCTTCATGAATAGAGTAACTCATTTGAAGGCAAATGTAAGTACTTTCATAGATGAAAATTATAAATTATTAAAGCTTTTACCAATAAAAGCAGAAAAATAGTGTTGCCAATAAAAATTAATATAATATAAGGACATGAAACGAGGTAATAAATATGAAGAAATTTGGTAAATTAGGTTTAGGAGCCGCAGTCGTTAGTTTATTTGCTTTATTAGTTGGAAAGAAGTTAAATGATCAAGTAGGTAAAAAAGATGCTGAAGATCGCGGCGTAAGTAAAATAGACTAAAAGGAGCTGGATGAAGTGAGACCTAAAAGTGAGACACTTTTAGGTCTTTTACTATGTCTAAATTTAATAAAGAACAAAAAATAGAAATTTATCG
>NZ_JAEHNT010000056.1:0-3197 GCF_016742815.1 Lactobacillus sp. A27 | reverse complement strand
GAGCACGGCAGCTTCCTTTCCTCGCAGGCAGTTGCCCACCAACTACTTTCGGCGTTAAGAAGCTTAACTTCTGTGTTCGGCATGGGAACAGGTGTATCCTTCTTGCTTTCGCCACCGTACTCTTTTGAGCTTTTACACTCAAAACTAAACATAATCTCTCGCAAAAAACCTTCTCCAGATCGCTTGGCCTTTGGTCAAGTCCTCGACTGATTAGTACTGGTCCGCTCCATTCTTCACAGAACTTCCACTCCCAGCCTATCTACCTCATCGTCTTTGAGGTGTCTTACTGCTTACGCAAAGGAAATCTCATCTTGAGGGGGGCTTCGCACTTAGATGCTTTCAGCGCTTATCCCTTCCGCACATAGCTACCCAGCGATGCTCCTGGCGGAACAACTGGTACACCAGCGGTGCGTCCATCCCGGTCCTCTCGTACTAAGGACAGCTCCTCTCAAATTTCCTACGCCCACGACGGATAGGGACCGAACTGTCTCACGACGTTCTGAACCCAGCTCGCGTGCCGCTTTAATGGGCGAACAGCCCAACCCTTGGGACCGACTTCAGCCCCAGGATGCGACGAGCCGACATCGAGGTGCCAAACCTCCCCGTCGATGTGAACTCTTGGGGGAGATAAGCCTGTTATCCCCAGGGTAGCTTTTATCCGTTGAGTGATGGCCCTTCCATACGGTACCACCAGATCACTAAGTCCTAGTTTCCTACCTGCTCGAGTTGTCTCTCTCGCAGTCAAGCTCCCTTATACCTTTACACTCTGCGAATGATTTCCAACCATTCTGAGGGAACCTTTGAGCGCCTCCGTTACACTTTAGGAGGCGACCGCCCCAGTCAAACTGCCCACCTGACACTGTCCCTGGCCTGGCTTACAGGTCGAGGTTAGAGCATCCTTCAAACAAGGGTAGTATCCCAACATTGCCTCCAGCAAAACTAGCGTCCTGCTTTCCTTGGCTCCTACCTATCCTGTACATGTTTAAAAGATACTCAATATCAAGCTACAGTGAAGCTCCATGGGGTCTTTCCGTCCTGTCGCGGGTAACCCGCATCTTCACGGGTATTATAATTTCACCGAGTCTCTCGTTGAGACAGTGCCCAAATCATTACACCTTTCGTGCAGGTCGGAACTTACCCGACAAGGAATTTCGCTACCTTAGGACCGTTATAGTTACGGCCGCCGTTTACTGGGGCTTCAATTCAAACCTTCGCTTGCGCTAAGCTCTCCTCTTAACCTTCCAGCACCGGGCAGGTGTCAGCCTCTATACGTCATCTTACGATTTTGCAGAGACCTGTGTTTTTGATAAACAGTTGTTTGGGCCTATTCACTGCGGCTAACCATTCTCATGGCCAGCACCCCTTCTTCCGAAGTTACGGGGTCATTTTGCCGAGTTCCTTAACGAGAGTTCTCTCGCTCACCTTAGTGTTCTCCACTCGACTACCTGTGTCGGTTTGCGGTACGGGTATGTTCTCTCTGGCTAGAAGCTTTTCTTGGCAGTGTGACTACCACACCTTCGCTACTTTTACTTCGCTCCTCATCACGACTCGTGTTGCTGGTTAGAAGCATTTGACTCTTAACCGCACTTGTCGCTTGAACATCGTTCCATCGCGATGCGTGTTTCACCTCCTGCGTCCCTCCATTGCTCATAACGATTGAACACAGTACAGGAATCTCTACCTGTTATCCATCGACTACGCCTCTCGGCCTTGCCTTAGGTCCCGACTTACCCTGGGCGGACGAGCCTGCCCCAGGAAACCTTAGTCTTTCGGCGGATAGGATTCTCACCTATCTTTCGCTACTCATACCGGCATTCTCACTTCTAAGCGCTCCAATTATCCTCTCGGTTAACCTTCGCCGCACTTAGAACGCTCTCCTACCACGTACTTACGTACATCCACAGTTTCGGTACTATGCTTAGCCCCGGTAAATTTTCGGCGCAGCGCCACTCGACTAGTGAGCTATTACGCACTCTTTGAATGATGGCTGCTTCTGAGCCAACGTCCTAGTTGTCTACGCAACTCCACATCCTTTTCCACTTAGCATAGATTTGGGGACCTTAACTGGTGATCTGGGCTGTTTCCCTTTCGACTACGGATCTTATCACTCGCAGTCTGACTCCCGTGTATAGATATCTGGAATTCGTAGTTTATCTGGATTCAGTAACCCCTGACGGGCCCCTAGTCCAAACAGAGCTCTACCTCCATTATCCTCTCCACGAGGCTAGCCCTAAAGCTATTTCGGAGAGAACCAGCTATCTCCAAGTTCGTTTGGAATTTCACCGCTACCCACAACTCATCCCCGCAATTTTTAACTTACGTGGGTTCGGCCCTCCAGCGCGTTTTACCACGCCTTCAGCCTGGTCATGGGTAGGTCACTTGGTTTCGGGTCTACGTCACCTAACTTCTCGCCCTCTTCAGACTCGCTTTCGCTCCGGCTCCGTCTTTTCTGACTTAACCTCGCTAGATAACGTAACTCGCCGGTTCATTCTACAAAAGGCACGCCATTGCACTTTAATGTGCTTTGACTACTTGTAGACACACGGTTTCAGGTTCTCTTTCACTCCCCTTCCGGGGTTCTTTTCACCTTTCCCTCACGGTACTGGTTCACTATCGGTCACTAATTAGTATTTAGCCTTGCGAGATGGTCCTCGCGGTTTCAACCGGGATTCCTCGTGTCCCGGCCTACTCAGGATTCTGCTAGGCGCGCTTGCAATTTCACGTACGGGGCTCTCACCCTCTCTGGCTTACCTTCCCAGATAATTCTGCTATCACTCACGCTACCACATCGCAGTCCTACAACCCCAAATGATAAATCACTTGGTTTGGGCTCTTTCCTCTTCGCTCGCCGCTACTAAGGAAATCGATCTTTCTTTCTCTTCCTGCAGCTACTTAGATGTTTCAGTTCACTGCGTATTCCTTTGATTGACTATCTATTCATCAATCAATAATGCATCGCTGCATTGGGTTCCCCCATTCGGACATCTCCGGATCTCTGCGTACTTACCGCTCCCCGAAGCTTTTCGTAGTTCGTCACGTCCTTCATCGGCTTTTAGTGCCTAGGCATTCACCGTGCGCCCTTTTCTACTTGACCTTACTCAAGAATTCTCTTCTCGGTCGCCTTGCAATCTGTTCTCTTTGATTGTCTCGGTTTTTTGCTTGGATTATATTCAGTTTTCAATGTACTAGCTCTTTGA
>NZ_JAEHNT010000055.1:0-739 GCF_016742815.1 Lactobacillus sp. A27 | reverse complement strand
GAAACTGTCAAATCTTTTGTGTAAATAGATCTTTCTCATAGATCGATTTTTTATTCTTTATTTAGTCAAAGTAAGATTCTAAGGTGTCCTGAACCTGACCAAAGCCCGGTCCTAAACAGCCAACTTCAGTTCCTGAACCAAATAAACTAACATCGGAGCCCAACAAACCTAGTGTGAAAACTAATAATGACAATCACGGTAAATCAAAGAAAAATTCAGGTACTACAAAGCATTCAAGCAGAAACACGAATAATAATCCAAAGGCTAGAAGAAACGTAAAACGTCAATATAACTCAAATAATAATCCCAAAACAGAGACAGCTAGATTTGCTAAGCCACATGAATCTGCTGTAATTAGAAATGAACAGGCTCAAACTAAGCGAGAGATGTTACCAAATACTAGTAATAAGCGTCAAGCTTTAATAGCATTAGGAGCTGTTTTAGTAGGAGCAAGTGCAGTTTTACTTAGTGTGTTGGATAAGAAACGTAAGTCCTAAAGCCAAGCCTTCTAGTCAGCATAAATAAACTCGTTAAGACATGGTTTAAACGCCATGTCTTTTTTTGTGATCTAAGCAATATATCAAAGTAAAAGTACGTTTTGCTATACCTTTCTATAAAACTAACTACAATGAAAGGTGAAGAAGGCGTTTTTTATGACAAAGCATTATGAAAAAGAAGTCAAAGAAGCAGAAAGTGTATTAGAGGATAAAAAATTAACTGATAGTGAAATCTCACAAGA
>NZ_JAEHNT010000054.1:0-218 GCF_016742815.1 Lactobacillus sp. A27 | reverse complement strand
CAGAGGGTACAGAAGTTACAGTCGATGATAAGGGTAATGCAACAATTAAATACCCAGATGGTTCAAAGGATGAAATCCCAGGTGGAGATTTGGTACGTCCAGAAAAAGACGCTGACAGGCATGATCCACATGGACCAGAGAATCCAGACGACAGAGTGCCAGTAAAAGATCCAGAACACTTAACTAAAGGTGACGAGGATAAGGTTAAGGGTGAAGTC
>NZ_JAEHNT010000053.1:60093-82720 GCF_016742815.1 Lactobacillus sp. A27 | reverse complement strand
TCCGCCAGCAACGAAAGCATGAAAAGGGTCGATAGAATATTGATGTTTACTTCTGTCATTGGTCGACTGGTTACATTTTCTGTTAATTGAAAACCATAATAAATTATTACTAAAATAAGCGGGCCAAAACCTGCAGCGATTAATCCTCGTGAAATAAAATCTTTAACGAACCGTTTCATGTTAATCCAACTCCTTTCTAATTTTTGAAAAACATCTTCTTGAAACATAATCTGTTAATCCGTTTTTCATAATTACGTTTACACCAACTGATTTAGTTCCCTTAAAACGTTTGATTTGATAGCGATTCACTATACTTGATTTATTAATTCTCCAAAAGTTGTTAGGTAACTCACCTGCTAGCTGATAAATTCGTTTTCGTATTTGGTATTTCTTATTATCGCTGCAAATAGCCCAAATCTTATTGTCGATAATCGTAATCAAAACGATTTGATCCAAAGATAAAGCAATTAAATCTTTGTCATCATGTGCGGCAATTTGATTAGAATTACCATTGGTTAATACAAATAACTTTAACTTATTTGTAAATTCATTTTCTTGATGTATCTGTGCTTGAACTAATTCTTCTTTTTTAGGTTCTATTAAAAGCTTAAATTTCATCTTTTTCTCCTTTTATTTTGAATTATATGAGATATTGCCTGAGAAAACCGTATTTTTAAATTATTCGGTATAAAATTGAAATAATCGGTCGTAAGCATAAAAAATGAGTTTAATTACAGTATCAGATATAATTATTAATATAAAAGTGATGGTTTTTATAGAAAAAGGTGATATTATGATGAAATGTAAACTAGGTTGGATTTGTGCAGGTATTGGTGCCGTAAGTGCTATGGTTGCAAGCTCTATTTATTTCTATAAAAGAGATCATAAAAAGCGTGAAGCTGAAAAGGATACAGAAAACAAAACTTTATTTTTAGAAAGTACCCCTAACAAAGCAAAAGATGAGTTAATGAAAGCTGAATTAGCAGATGAGGATCAAGTTAAGTCACAAGAAACAGAATTTCCAAAAGTTTCTCTTAATGATGGTTCACATAAATTATTTGAAGATGAATAAAAAGGCGAGACAAGATGTCTCGCCCTTTTTTACATAATTTAGATTATAGTATGTTTTCTAATTTTAATAATTCTACTTTTTTATCTATTCCTGCACTATAACCCGTTAGGTTGCCATTTGATCCAATTACACGATGGCAGGGAACCATTAGAGAAATATGATTTCTACCTATAGCACCGCCTACTGCGCGAATAAGTAAATGATGTGGATCTTTTGCGACCGATTGCGCAACTTGTTTATATGTGAAAGTTTGTCCATAAGGAATCTGTAGAAGAGTTTGCCAAACTTCCTTTTGAAAGGTAGTCCCAATTAAATGTAATTGAGAAATAAAATCAGGCTTTTGTCCAGTAAAGTATTGATCAAGCCACTTTTGAGCAGATTTGATGTATTCATCAGAACCCACTTTTACCTCATCGTTTAGAATATCTGCATAGTACTTGCTAGTTGCAAACCACAAGCCAATTAATCCTCGTTCATCACTAGCTAATAATATTTTGCCCAAGGGTGAGTGGTATGTAAAAATCGTCTGCATATTATTTACCTTGATTAGGTGTCATTAAATAATAATCTTTCAAAAATGATTCATTAAACTGCTTTGGCAACCTATATTTTTGTCCAAACATATCGATCATTGCATGAAAATTTTGATAATTACGCAGAGTAAAATCAGTTAAATTTTCTTCAATGATCTTTTTTGCTTTCTCATAAGGTGGGACATCTCGCCAACCCAGGCATGCAAAAAGTCTACGCGAATACTGATCAACTACAAATTCACCTTTACGCAAACCATACATTAAGATTACGTCTGCTGTCTCTGGTCCAATTCCTTTAATAGCCAAGATTTCTTTACGCAAGTCTTGTTTATTCTGCTGTTGAGCTAGTTCAAGATCATAATTAAAACGATCTCTAAAGTATAGCGCAATGTTTTTAATTGTTTGTGCTTTACGAGTATAAGAACCAGCGGGGGCAATTACTTGCTGCAATTTTTCATCACTCATGTCCAAAATGTTAGCAGGTAAGAAGCCAGTCGCTTGATATAAGGAGTCTAAAGCATTATCTACATTTTTCCAGTTAGTGTTTTGGATCAAGACTGTTGACCAAATTACCTGCCAATCAGAACGTCCCGGCCACCAACCATTGGGATCAAGATTATCATACATAATGTCATAAAGCTCATTTAAATTAATTTTTTTCATCATAAAACCTCATTTCGTTACTTCTATTTTATTGCAAATTGGGCAAAAATTGTTACAATGTGAAGTAAACTACATGAAGTAAGCTTCATGTTTTAGGGAGTGATCAAAATTCCAAATCTAGTTAAACAATATCGAAAAGAAAATAAAATGACACAACGGGAGGTTGCCGAAAAGGTGCGCGTGACAGAGCGCACAATTATTTCAGTGGAGAAAGGGAAATATAAGCCTTCCATTGTTTTAGCTTATAAACTGGCTAAATTATTTGGGACAGATATTGAAACTTTATTTTGCTTGAAGGAGTTTGTTGAAAATGAAGAAGAATGATAAAAAGAGAAAAATTAAATACGCTATAAGTACAGTATTCTTTCTGATCATAACTATTATAGACATGGTTGATTTATATAATGATATTTTTAATGGGCGAGGTCACACTATCAAAGATTTAGTTTGGTTAGTAATTTTGATTTTGGTAACCTTGGGTAATTACTATCTAATGAAAGATATTGGTACTATTGACGATGATGATGAACGTGATGATTATGTTCAGATGAAGACAGATTCTACATCGTATCATATTCTTGAATGGATCATAATTATTGCTAGTGTGGCTTTTTCAGCTTGGGGAGTTATTCTATATTCCAAAAACGGAAATGAGCAATTGGCCTTTGTTTTAATTATTATTGGAGCAGTTTTATCATCAATTTGGATATTAACGATTATTATTAATTTCCTTATTTGGTTAGTTAATTATTATAAAAATTAAAGGAGAATACAGTAATGAAAATTGGATTTATTGGTACTGGCGTAATGGGGACTGGCATTATTAATAATTTGCTAAAGAATAATTATGACGTCACAGTTTACAACAGAACTAAGGCTCACGCTCAACCTGTCTTGGATAATGGAGCCAAGTGGGCAGACAATCCTGCCGAATTAACTAAGCAGGTAGATGTTTTATTCACGATGGTAGGCTTTCCACAAGATGTTGAGAACATTTATTTTGGAGAAAATGGGATCTTCGAAACAGCCCAAGCAGGGCAGTACATCATTGACATGACCACTAGTAAACCAAGCTTAGCCCAAAAGATTGGTCAAACTGGTGAAGATAAGAGGATTCATATTTTTGATGCACCTGTTTCTGGTGGTGATATTGGCGCCAAAAAGGGGACATTAACAGTCATGATTGGTGGACATGAAGAAGAGCTTGATCAATTACGTGATATCTTCATGACCTTTTCAAGTAAATTGAATTACTTCGGTCCCTACGGTAGCGGTCAACATGCTAAGATGGCTAACCAAATTATGATTGCCGGAACTATGACTGGTATGACGGAGATGCTTGTTTATGCAAAAGCTGCTGGACTTAACTTGGAACAGGTTTGTCAAACACTACAATCTGGTGCTGCAGAAAACTTTAGTCTAGGATCTTATGGTCCACGTATACTAAAAGGTGACTATACCCCTGGCTTTTTTGCCAAACATTTTTTGAAAGACTTACGTATTGCTCTCGAAGAAGCAGAAAAGATGAACTTAGACTTACCTTCAACCAAAGAGGCAAAACATTTATATAAAGTTTTAGTTGATGACAAAAAACTAGGTAATGATGGCACACAAGCTTTAATTAAATTGTGGTGGAAATAATGTCTTTCAGAACACCTCTGGCAGATAAAATGCGACCGCAAACACTGAATGATATGGTAGGTCAACAAGATTTACTTGGTAAAGGAAAACCTCTTCGTCGAATTATTGAACAAAAAGTCAATATTTCTCTAATTTTATGGGGACCACCAGGTACTGGAAAATCTAGTTTAGCCCAAATCATAGCTAAGCAATTTGATTATCCTTTAGCAAAATTTAATGCCTCAATCGACAATAAAGCTAAATTAGATCAATTTATCAAAACTTATCCTTATCAGCCCTTTGTTTTGCTTATTGACGAGATTCATCGAATGACTAAAAACCTACAAGATTTTCTTTTGCCATATTTGGAAAATGGTCATATTCTGCTTGTCGGTGCAACAACTGAAAATCCGATTATGTCAATAGTTCCAGCTGTACGTTCTCGTTGTCAGATTTTTGAATTTAAAGCATTAAGCGATCAAGATATTGAGATAGTTTTAAAATGTGCCACAACAGAAGTTCTCAAATTGAAAGATGAACAGATTGAAACGGATGCATTGAAATTAATAGCTATTGCAGCAGATGGTGATCTACGTGTTGCGTTAAATATATTAGAAACAGTTCATGCAATTAATCCTGAAGAATTAACTGTTCAAGATGTTAAAAACTTTGCTAAAGGACAGAATTTTATCTATGACAAAAAGGCAACTAAACATTACGACTATTTAGCTGCCTATTCAGACTCTATGGCTGGTTCAGATACAGATGCTGCACTTTATTATTTAGCAGTTTTATTGAAAAATGGAGACTTGCCATCTGTTGTCCGCCGGTTAAGAGAAATTCCATATACTTATATTGGTTTGGCCAATCCGCAACAGGTTACTCAAATAGTTACGGCTGCTAATCAGGCGGAAAAGGTGGGGATGCCTAAAGCGAAGTATCCTTTGATATTTGCCACTATGTTGATGTGCATTTCACCAAAATCTGGTTCTTTTGATGAAGTTTGGGATAAGTTAGACAAAGACACTGAACATCCTAGTCAACACCCCATGCCTCGAGGGTTACGTGACATGCATTATAAGCATTCTGAAGAAATTACCGGTGGTGGTTTGATTAAAAGCCCATTTGCTGAACCACATCAGATTGCAAAGCAAAATTACATGCCTCAAGGTTTGGAAGGAAAAAGATATTACTATCCTAAAGATAACGCCAATGAAAAAAGACTAAGTGAGCAATATTTAAAGTTGCATCGATATATCTATGGTGAAGATTACAAGAACTAATAATATTTAAAATTATGTAAACTAACTTTGGGTAAGCTTGTAAAAGCTAATTTCTTCAGCTAAAATAGCTTTAGTTAAATTATAGGAGTTGAAAGAAATGACAACTAACGAAAAAATCATTACTTTAGTGAAACCTGAATACTTGAAAAAAATTCCTGCTATTTTTCGTAAACATGCAACTAATAATACTTGTAAATTAATCGCTAAAGAATATCCTGATTTATATGCTGCTTTTGAAAAGGATCCTAGTGATGAACAAAAGCAAAAAATGACTAAACTTGTTAACGGCATTTTTGAGGAAAGAATGAAAAAACATAATATGCTTTAAAATAATAGAACTACAGACTTATGCAGATAGGTTCTGTAGTTTTTTGTTTGCTTAATTTTTGAATATTGATCATACTAAAAATGAAACTTTTAATTGCTGGTGCCGGCTTTATTGTACAAGATTGGCTTCAAATAACTAAGGATTTGTCAAAAGTGGAATTAACTGGAATTGCTGGTACAGAAAACGATTTAACTACTATGAAAGAATTAGCTAAACAATATAATATTCAAAATATTTATACTGATTATGCAACTGCTTTAAGGGAAACAAATGCTGATACAGTATATGTAGCCGTACCTAACTTTCTGCACTACTCATTTGTCAAACAAGCATTATTAGCTAATAAAAATGTGATTTGTGAAAAGCCATTCACTGTTAAATACGATGAATTTAAGAAATTAAAACAGTTGGCATTAGAAAAAGATCTAATTCTAGCTGAAGCAATTACCAATCAATATTTAACAAACTATCAAGGATTAAAAGATAAATTGCCTGATCTAGGTCTAATTAGAATTGTGTCCATGAATTACTCACAATAATTCTCACCGTTACAATGCTTTTAAAGAGGGAAAAATTTTACCAGTATTTGACCCTAAAAAGGGTGGTGGTGCTCTGATGGATCTGAACATTTATAATATTCACTTTATAGTGGGACTTTTCGGGATGCCAAAATCAGTTGAATATTTAGCCAATATTCAACGTGATGTTGATACATCTGGTATTTTGCTACTGGATTATGGTGATTTTATCAATTGCAGCAAAAGATTCAGGAGCACCTGTAACTTCAACTATCGAAGGAGAAAATGAAACAATTGTAGTTAATGGACCAGCTAATGTCATGGATTCATTTGATATTTACCATAACAGTGAAAAACTACAACATATTGATAAGAAAGTATATCCTCATCGAATGTTTGATGAGTTTAAAGAATTTAACCGGATGATATAAAAACATGACATGTCCAAATGCAAAAAAATGCTCAACCATAGTGACGAAGTAATGCAAGTTTTACAAAAGGCCGTTGAAAGCGCTGGGCTTAAGCTGGAATAGGAGGAAAACATGAAATTCATATTCTAAATGGTGATAGAAGAGAAATTATTAATTTAGCTGTAAGTATTGAAGCTCGAAGTATCCACCCATTAGCAAAAGCAATTGCTAAATTAGCTGATGAAAAGATAGATCATATTACTACTAATACAATTAAAGGAAAAGGAATTTCTGCTACTTTAGAAAACGATAAATACTATTTAGGTAATTTAGCATTAATTGAAGAGCATACTTTTGTTAATGCAAAACTAACTAAAGTAGTTAATAAATTAAGCAATTTAGGTAACTCTATTGTCATTTTTTCTAACACTGATCAAAGTATGTTAGCAGTCTTTGGCATTAAGGACCGACTTCGACCAGAATCTAAAGCTGCATTGCTTAAATTAAAACAACTTGGGATTAAAAAACTAGTGATGCTCTCAGGCGATAATCAAGAAACAGCAAAACAAATTGCGGCAGAGTTGCCAATTGATGAAGTACATGGACAAATGTTACCTGCAGATAAAGCGCAATTTGTTAAAAACGAACAAGCAAATGGTCATCATATAGCTTTTATTGGTGACGGAGTCAATGATAGCCCTGCTCTAGCTAATGCTGACGTTGCTATTGCTATCGGTAGTGGTACCGATGTAGCAATTGACGTGGCAGATATTGTTTTGGTGAAAAATGACTTACGTAAAATTGACTATGCCTTAGCAATTTCTAAGCGAACTGTCTTGAACATGAATGAAAACATTGCAATTGCATTATTAACCGTACTGCTATTGTTCGTTGGATTGTTTGCGGGTTATGTTGAAATGGCTAGTGGCATGTTTATCCATGAATTTAGTATTTTAGTCGTTATCTTAAATGGGATGCGCTTAATTAAAAATTATTAAAAACTTGATGACCGTCAAGTTTCTAAGAAGAAAAAAGATTTAGAATTTAATATGTAATGATGAAAGGAAGATATTTATGCAAAAAGTAATGATGAAGTTAGGTGGCATGACTTGTCCATCTTGTTTAACCAAAATTGAAAAAGCTGTTGAAAACGTTAATGGCACTGATCAAATTAAGGTTTTGTTCAACGCTGGCAAATTAAAGTTTGTAATGGATTCAAACAAGACCAACACAGATGATGTGAAGAATGCTATCGAAAAAATGGGTTATGAAGTTATGGACATTAAAGAAAAGGAGATTAATTAAATGAATTCAGAAGAAGCATACCAATCAGAACTAAAGCAAAGTGAAATAGACCATCACACTCCCACGGTCGGAGCAATGGTTGGTCATATCATTGCTAACTTATTAATTCACTCCTTAAAAATTAGCCAAGCTAAATTCTTTACCAAAGGTAATGCTAGTTTATTTTTATGTCAATATGCTCCTAAATGGATTGAATACGAACAAACAGAGTTCAACAAATTAAACCAAATTTTGGTAAATAATGGCGAAAGTATTCCTACAACCACCGACCAATTTAAAGAATATACTATGCTCGAAGAAAATGGAGCTACAAAATACGAAAAGGGTAACGATCAATTATTTACATTAGTAAAAGACTTTGATACGCAAATTCTTTTTATTACTAAGGCTATTACTCTAGCCCAAAATGAAAATTGGCCAGAATTAAGTGTGAACTTAATAGAATTATTATCATGGATTAAAGAACAAATTCGCCAATCACAAAACTTTTTGAATCACGATTTGCGTGAAGGATTGTATACTGAAGAAGACGATGATGATGACGATTTTTAAATAAAGGAAGTCTTTAAATGGCAGAGTTATGTGTTCAGTTAGTCCCACTATTTAATGCATTGCCTATAGATGAGCAAATGCAAATAGAAGAGCTAGTTCATCACCAAAATTATCGAAAAAATGAGTTAGTCTTGGATCCCACTTCAAATAGTAATTTAATAATTCTTGCTCATGGTAGCGCTCGTCTTTATACCTTGAACAAAGAGGGACATGAGAATGTTATTCAAGTCTTGAAAACTGGAGATTATGCTGGTGAAAATTGGTTATTTGGTGAGGCTAATACCAATACCTACGTTGAAGCCACAGAAGATAGTGAAATTTGTTTACTGAATCGCAATGACTTTTTAGCTTTGATGAAAAAACAACCGGAATTAAGCATAAAGCTCCTAGAACAAAACATCATTAAAGTACGTGCCTTGCAGAAACAAATACAATTATTAAGTCTTCCTAAAGTAGAGGATAGACTACTTAATTATTTGCAGACTTATGCCAAAAAAGTAGGACATAAATCATTTATACTACCATTAAAAATGAAAGATTTAGCACTTTATTTAGGAACTACACCAGAAACTTTATCCCGTAAATTTATTTTACTCGAAAAACGAGGAGTCTTAAAAAGAAAATTGAGACAAATCCAACTATTATTTAAAAAATCAATTGACAATAAATAAGCATGAGTTTACACTAATAGTCAATGGAAGTTACTAAAAGTAAGAAAGGAGTACCAACATGTTGAATTTACAAGCTATATGTCATAACTGTGTATGTTGTCCAAAAGACAATACTTTTTTGCATACGCTAATTCAGCATGACGTACTTCGATATATTTATAGTTAACTTGTTTTTTAATTTAGCTATTTTAAGGATCTACGAACTGAATTGGTTCGTGGATCCTTTTTTGTTTGGTCTTTGGGAGGGTAAGATCTTATGAATTGGTCAATCATACAACAAGCGTTGCCAGTATTTGTCCATGCATTTGGACTCACAATTTGGCTATCGCTAATTGGAATAATAGGTTCAATTATTGTTGGAATAATTGCTAGCCTAACGCAATATTTTAAAGTACCAGTACTCAGTCAAGTCATGACAGCATATGTTGAACTAGCACGAAACACACCACTTTTAATTCAATTATTTTTCCTGTACTACGCTTTTCCAGTTATCGGAATAAAAATGTCCGCAGAAGTTTGCGGCATTATCGGTTTAATTTTCTTAGGTGGAGCATACATGGCTGAGGGATTTACCGGTGGCTTTAATGGAATTTCTACGAGTCAAATTAATAGCGGAAAAGCATTGGGGATGAGTCGTTTTCAATTAGCTCGCTATGTTGTTTTTCCGCAAGGCTTTGCCTTAAGCATGCCTGCCTTAACAGCTAATATTATCTTTTTAATTAAAGAAACATCAATTTTCTCAGTAATTGCGATTCCTGAATTAACCAACACGGCCTTAGATTTAATTGGAATGTATTACCGTTCTAATGAATATTTATTAATGCTGGTTATTGCATACGCAATTATCTTGATCCCAGTAATTCTTTTATTAACTTGGCTTGAAAGGAGAGTTCGTTATGGTGCATTCGGGAATTAATGTTTTATTTGAAGGAAGTAACTTCGCCCGTTTAATGGCTGGTCTTTGGACCTCAATTTGGATCGCAGCTATTTCATTAATAATCGGTTTAGCAATTGGTATTATTTTCGGTATTCTGCGAACTTTATCTAATAAATTCATTCGTTTTATTCTGCGAGTTTATCTAGAATTCTTTCGAATAGTACCTACGATCGTTTTACTTTACCTGGTTTACTATATTTTGCCGCGAACTTTTCATGTTAATTGGCCAGCAACCTGGATGGCAGTTTTAGCATTTTCACTATGGGTAGCTGCCGAATTTAGCGATATTGTTCGCGGAGCAATTGAATCAGTTCCTAAGAGTCAACGAGAATCTGGTTTAGCACTAGGCTTAAGTAAAATTCAGCTGTTTAGATATGTTCTGCTTCCTCAGGCAATTAAACTTGAACTACCCGCTACGATTAATTTAGCAACGAGAGTAATTAAGACAACTTCACTTTTACTGGTTATCAGCATTATGGAAGTAATCAATGTTGCCCAGCAAATTATCGAAGCAAATAACCAACAATATCCAACTGGTGTTTTCTGGGTTTACGGTTTGATCTTTATTTTATATTTCGTTCTCGATTACCCATTATCAGCTTGGGCTAAGAAATTAACTAATGAAAGAAAATAGGTGACCATTATGACTGAAGAAATTTTAAAAGTTGAGCATTTAAATAAGTTTTATGATGAACGACAAGTTTTACATAACATTAATTTTTCACTGAAAAAGGGTGAAGTATTAACATTACTTGGACCATCTGGTTCTGGTAAAAGTACCTTACTTAGAACTTTGAATGGATTAGAAGATTATAAAAATGGATCAATCTATTTCCACGAGAAGAAGATTGATCCTAGTCCTAAAGAATGGCAAATCTTGCGACAAAAAATTGGTATGGTTTTCCAAAGTTACGATCTCTTTCCAAATCTAACCGTGATAGAAAACGTCTTACTTGCTCCAGTAAAGGTACAAAAACGTGATGAAAATGAAGTTAAAGAAGAAGCAATTAAATTACTAAAGCAAGTTGGATTAGAGCAATATCTAAATGCTTATCCTAGAGAATTATCAGGTGGTCAAAAACAACGAGTAGCCATAGTTCGTGCATTGGCAATAAAACCTGAAATCATGCTTTTGGATGAAATCACCGCATCCCTCGATCCCGAAATGGTACGCGGAATTGAGGAAATCGTTGAGCGCCTTTCTAAACGTGATCACATGACAATGATTATCGTTACTCACCAAATGAATTTTGCTTCCCGAATTGCAGATGAAGTACTCTTTTTGGAAGATGGCCATATTTTAGAAGATACACCAGGAAAAGAATTCTTTAATCATCCTCAAACGCAAAGAGCAAAAGATTTCCTAGACAGTATGGATTATTAAGGATAAAGCCAATGAAAAAGAAAAATATTTTTAATATTATTATGGGCATCTTTGCTCTGATAGTGGTAGTGAGTGCTGCTTATTTTGGCTTCACACAACCTAATTTAAATAGCGGTACTGCTGGCAGCCGTTGGAGCAATGAAAACGGCATTTCAGAAATTAAACGCCGTGGTTATATCAGAGTTGCAGTTTTTGGAGACTTACCACCATACGGTTGGGTAAATGACCAAGGCAAAAGAGTAGGGTATGATGTTTACTTAGCGCGTAGAATAGCTAAAGATTTAAACGTTAAAATTCGTTTTATTCAAGTAAATGCCAATAATCGTGTAGATACTTTGAATTCAAACAAAGCGGATATAGTTTTAGCTAACTTTACAGTAACGCCTGAACGTAAGGATGTAGTTGATTTTGCCAAGCCTTATATGAAGGTGTCAGTGGGTGTAATTTCGCCTAAAAACGCGCCAATCAAAAGTGCCCAAGAATTAAAGGGTAAAAAATTGATTGTCACTAAGGGTACGACAGCCGAAAACTATTTTGCTAAACAATCTGGTGTTAACTTATTAAAATTTGACTCTAAGACGCAGCAGTTCAACGCGCTAAAAAATGGCCGTGGTGCAGCCTTAGCTGATGATAATTCATATCTTTATGCTTGGGTTAAGAAAAATCCGAAGTATGTAGTCGGCATTAAAAGTATTGGGGCACGCCAGTATGTGTCTCCAGCTGTAAAGAAGGGCAATCGCTCATTATTAAAATGGACCAATCAAGAAATAACTAAGTTAACTCAGGAAGGCTTCTTTGTAAAAGATTATCAAACAGAACTTGCACCATACTTTGGAAAGGATATTAAGCCAACCGACATTATTTTGAAATAAGTTAAAAGAGAACTTCGAAAACGAGGTTCTCTTTTTTAATACCATCATCAAAAAATAAATGATGTTTTATTTGTATTAAGGGATTGATAACAATGAGGCTGAAAAAGAAGAACTTACACTTAAACCAAGAAATTGAACAACACTACAGCTTTAGAAAATTAGCATCGGGTGCGTTGGTTTCCGCAATTATTGGTGCGTTTTTCATAGGGATTAAAACTGAAACAGTTTCAGCTGCTGTAGACAATAATGCTACTCAAGTAACTGTTAAAGAAACAAGCTCTCAAACTTCAACAGATAATTTAGATGTAAATACTGACAGTCACAGTTCTGATAAGACATTAGATAATACTCTTACATACGATAATCAAATTATTAAAAAAGAAACAAATAATACAGAAGCAGAACAGGTTACACAAACTACTGACAAGGAAGAGACTACTACTCAACCAACACAAATTAGCCAAAATGATACTGCCAAGATTAATGTAGAAAAAGATCCTAAACAAGAAACGATCACTACTTCAAAGGCATCATCAGTAGATGCAACTAAACAATTATTAGAATCAAAAACTGAGTCAACCGCTAAATCAGTAACTTTCGGAAATGGCGGTGCTACATTATCAATTAGTCGCAATACAATAGGTGCGACTGGTGATACCACAGCAATTGCTGTTGATTTCAACGTTTCTAATCCAAAAAAGGGCGATCAATATCAAATTGTAATTCCTAAAGGAACTTATGGTATTGGTACTGATGGACAAAATATTCAGTCTGGTGGTACAACTACGATCGCTAATGATGAAGATAAATGCATCATCACTAACACATTTACTGATGATAATGCCGGTACAATTCACCAACAATTTACTTTAAATCCAAGCCTGAATTGTCAAATTAAGTGCAACAGTTAGGCTATGAAGAAATGTATTGCTTGAAGAGTTCTTCTGCTGTCTGATATTGGAGGATTCGGCGGTGTTTGTGGTTAATGGCATTGGTTGCCTGTTCAACATAAGCCTTTGTTTTGTCTTTCATACTCTTGCCCTTAGGGAAGAATTGACGCAAAAGACCATTGCGGTTCTCATTTGTGCCCCTTTCCCATGGAGAATATGGGTGGGCGAAGTAGATCTGGCAGCCTTTGATCTTGATCATATCCGCAAACTCAGAGCCATTGTCAAACGTGATCGATTTAAACCAGGCAGGATGTCTGTCAATCTCATTTTTAAGCAGCCTTTGGCATGTGCTTGCCCGATAGTCAGGAATCTCTTGATAACTACTTCAAAGCGAGTGCTAAGGAATTAATTAGTGGTCTTCAGAGGCGAGGAATTACCCCCGTAATGCTCACTGGCGATAATCCAAAAACCGCGGAACACGTTGCTAACTTACTAGGATTGACTGAATTCCATGCAGGCCTATTACCAAATGATAAGCAAAAGATTATTGCTGATTATCAAGCAAAGGGCAATCACGTCATCATGGTTGGTGACGGCGTAAATGACGCACCAAGTCTTTCCGCGGCCGATATTGGAATTGCAATTGGTGCCGGAACCGATGTTGCCATTGATTCCGCTGATGTTGTGTTGGTTAAATCAGAACCCAGCGATATTTTACATTTTCTTGATTTGGCTAAAATCACAAATCGGAAAATGGTTCAAAATCTCTGGTGGGGAGCAGGCTACAATATTGTCGCAATTCCACTCGCTGCCGGTGTGTTGTCATTTATGGGAATCACTCTAGACCCAGCCGTTGGTGCTATGGCCATGGCGATGTCGTCAATTATCGTGGCAATTAATGCGATGGGATTGACTGGTAAAAAGATAAAAAACGTGTAATTAAGTGATGACAAAAAGAGGAGAAAGACCAGCTGGTAGTTTGGTCTTTCTCCTCTTTTTAAGTAATAGTCTTCGTCATTAATTTATTCTAAGCCGAATTCTTTATCAATTAATTCTTGCAGCTTACCATTTTTAGCAGCTTCTGCTGCATCAGCTTGTTTAAAATGGCTTGTATCAAGTGCACCTTTGATCGAATTATCGAATCCCAAAATATAATTTGTGGCAATTAAATAAATGATTCGTGTTGGAGCTAAGCCGTATACTTGGTGATTAATAATATGAAGAATCCGTTCACGATCATCAGGGTAAAACTGCTTCATGACAGGGTTTGCGTACAATCTTTTAACAATTTCAGTGATATACAAACCAGATTTCATGTATAAATCAGCAAATGTAGCATTAGGATCATCAAAGACGTTAGGATTTTCCTTTTCTAAGTCATCAACCATGTGTTTTACTACTTTTTTAGGCGTGAAGATTTGGTTGGTCTTTTGTGGCGGAATATAGTCGAAGATGTCCTCTTCATTGTTTTCATCAAAGTAGTTGCGGAGCTTGTATTTCAAGTCAAATTGGCAGAAACAGCAAAATCTTAGAGGTTCGGAGAAATGATTATGAAAACGTTAGATAAGGTTATTGTTGATATGAGTGACCCTGCTTTCCCTTATATTCTTCAGCCTATTGCTGAAGATCGATTGAAAAAAATGCATTCTAATAGTTGAATTCATTTTTTTGTGATTAAGCTAACACTAGCTTGCCCCGCTCGGGTAGAGTTCTGCATGAGATGCGCTCGCTATGCAATAGCCCGTCGGAGGTTTTTCTAACCGGATAATAGGCGCAGAAAAATAGCAGTTCTCCCAGTAGGAAGGGAGAACGCTACTACCTCGTAGAGCCCACACTTTACCTTGCAAAGTATAGTGGGTTATACTTTACTTGGAAGTAATCACCGAATTCCAGTTAGAAACTATTTTGTAACTACGTTTTGAGGAGGATAAAATGCTTTCTTACGTCCGGCATTACCCACTAGCGATAGCTAAATTAATGTGTCTGTGCTCCCCTAAAATCTGCTGATTTATTACTGACTAATACAGGAGGTTTTTTATGGGACAGACAATCATATCTGCTATTGGTGTTTATATTTCCACCAGTATAGATTATTTAATTGTTTTGATTATTTTATTTGCACAGCTATCACAGAATAAACAGAAATGGCATATTTATGCGGGGCAATATCTAGGCACGGGCTTACTTGTAGGGGTGAGTTTGGTTGCTGCTTATGTCGTCAATTTCGTGCCTGAAGCATGGATGGTTGGATTGCTTGGTTTAATCCCTATCTATTTAGGGATTCGCTTTGCAATTGTTGGAGAAGGTGAGGAAGAAGAAGAGGAAGAAATTATTGAAAGATTAGAACAAAGTAAGGCAACTCAACTGTTTTGGACAGTTACATTGCTGACAATTGCGTCTGGCGGAGATAATTTAGGTATCTATACACCTTATTTTGCTTCGTTAGATTGGGCACAGACCCTCGTGGCGTTGCTTGTGTTTGCAATCGGCGTAATTATCTTTTGCGAGCTTAGTCGGGTGCTATCCTCTATTCCGTTAATATCCGAGACAATTGAAAAATACGAGCGAATCATTGTGCCCTTAGTATTCATTCCACTTGGACTATACATCATGTATGAAAGTGGCACGATAGAGACTTTTCTAAACTTTATTTTATAGATAAAAAAGCCCCTTAAATGATATGACCCCCGAAATTAGTGTTCTAATTTCGGGGGTTATTTTCATGACTAAATACACTAAAGAAATCAAACTTGCTATCTACCACGAATGGGTAAATGATTACAGAAGAGGCACCTACCTTAGCCGGAAATATGGGATGGGGCGTGGAGGAATCCAGTATTTGGTGGGCTTGATTCAAAAACATGGTGAAGATATTCTGGATCGCCCTCAACAGAAATATACTGCTGATTTCAAGCTTGCTGCCATTGATAGAGTTCTGCTAGGCGGTGAAGCACTTAGACAGGTTTCTCTAGACTTAGGACTTACAAATACAGGCATTCTTGCAAATTGGCTTCGCTCTTTTAAAGAAAACGGGTATACTGTCATTACCAAGAAGAAAGGTAGATCAACCCAAGAATGCCCAAAAGCAAGGACAAACAGTGGATCAAAGAACTGGAAGAGCAGGTAAAGAGGCTTACAGTCGAGCTTGCATACATAAAAAAATTGGAGGCCTTAATTCAAAAACGTAAGAGCTAAGAAAAGAAGAATTAGCTCGTGCAATCAATAAATTAAGGCAAGAATTGCGGCTTAGCGTTAAGTACATTATCGACGTTATCAATGCCAACCCTGGATTGCCTCATATCTCAAGAAGTAACTACTACTACCAAACCCATAAGCTTGATAAGGATTCTGGTAACCAGAAGCTGATGGATAGAATCAAAGAGATCTTTCTAGAACACAGCCAGCGCTATGGGTACCGGCGAATCTACGGACAGCTTCGCCGGGAAGACTATGAGGTCAACCATAAGAAGGTGCAGAGGCTCATGCAAAAGATGGGCTTATTTGCTATCTCAATCCGCAAGAAATGCAAATACAGCAGCTATTACGGCGTTCAAGGCAAAATCAAGCCAGACTTAATCAAGCGCAATTTCTACGCAATTATTCCCAACAGACATTGGTTTACCGACGTGACTGAATTCTATCTTAGAGATCAAAAGCTCTACCTTTCTCCAATTATCGATGGTTGTACCCAAGAAATCATCTCCTACAACATTTCTAGGCACCCAGACCTTAAGCAAGTGATGACTATGCTAAATGACGCATTTGAGAAGCACCCGGCTCTTAACGGGCTTATTTTCCACTCAGACCGTGGCTGGCAATATCAGCACCAAGCATATCGAGCTGCTCTGGCTAACAGAGGGATCGATCAGAGTATGTCCAGGTTGGGTAATTCTCTCGATGACGGTTTAATAGAAGGCTTTTTCGGCATTCTTAAGCGGGAGATGTTCTAAGGCCAAGAACATAAATACAAGGACTTAAATGAGCTTGAGAAAGCTATTCACAAATACATCGATTACTACAACAACGTAAGAACCAAGACAGGACGAAAAAGCAAAGAATAAGCCAAAGTGGTACGCCTTCTACTACTGATAAACCTGAATTTCCGATTGGCATCAGCGGCGATCCTATCACTACCGACAAACCGAAATTCCACATTGGTGTAAGTGGCAATCCCATTACTACGGGCAAGCCAGAATTTAAGATTCCAGAAGAACCGAATGTTCCTGAAGTGCCAGATACTCCTGACACAGATGAGCCTGATGAAACTATTCCACCAAAACCCGAATTAAACACCGAAGATTCTGACATAACAGTTAAGCCAGATGCTGAATCAAAACCAAAAGGTAAGTCCAATAACGAAAAATCTACCCGTAAGACTATTCAGCCAAAATCTGAAAAGCAACCTACTGCACCTAAAAAGCATTACAAGGTAAATTCAGCAATTAATACGCCTGAAAAGAATAAAATTATAGCAACTAATACCAAAATTGAATTGCCACAAACTGGTAATTCAGAGAACAGAAATACTAATTTAATTGCTGGAATTCTTTTAAGCTTAGGCACTGGTATATTGTCTGGTCTTGGGTTTAAGAAGCGTAAACATAATTAAAGATAAAAAAATAATCAAGTCTCACTTAAAAAAGAGATTTGATTGCTTTTATTTATTTCTTAAATTGATTTTTAACATATTCCGCATAGAGTGGGGTAGATTTGATTAAATCATCATGCTTACCATATCCCGAAACAGTGCCATGATCGATAAAGTAGATACGATCTGCATCAACAATCGTGCTTAACCGGTGTGCTATGACCAAAGTCATCCGATTTTTCATTAATCCACTCAGCGCCTTTTGGACCATTGCTTCTGATTCAGAATCCAAGCTAACTGTAGCTTCGTCTAACATTAAAATCTTAGGATTGCGTAAAAATGCTCTAGCAATTGCGATTCTTTGACTACTATGTTGGCCGTGCATTTCACCCACGTTCAGTTAACTCAAATGGTGCTTGGGATGCTCTTACTCCATGGGGCTACTACAACTTCCCACTACAGCAAAGAATTGAAACTATCAAGTAACCTAAGTTAATCGTAACTGGTGAAAAAGCCCACTCACGTTACATGGCTGAAGAAGCTTATAACCGATTAAAGGATCCAAAAGAACTGGTCATTGTGCCTAATGCAACTCACGTTGACTTATATGACCAAATGGATAAAATCCCATTTGATAAATTTGATGAATTCTTTAAAGAAAATCTTTAATTAACCAACATATTATATAATTCCATAACTGCAAAAAAACGAGTAACGATAATCATTAATAATAATGAAAGTCTTGCTCGTTTTTCTTTGTCTTTTGTTACAATATAGTAGACTTACAATTAGTTAGAAAGAAGCTTAATTATGATTCATAACTCCACCATTGATACTCAACTCAATCACAAGTCTATTCGAAAATTTAAGGATATCACCTTAAATCATGAACAACTAGAAACTTTATACACTGTCTTCAGCCGCACAGCTACTAGCATGTTCATGCAAAACACATCCCTACTGCACATCACCGATGAAGCCAAAAAACAAAAGATCCAGAAACTTTGCGGTCAAAAATATGTTGGTGCTGAAGGAGACCTATTTATTTTTATTGTCGATCTTTACCGCAATCAGCAAATTAGAAAGCAACTAAACAAAGATGACGGTAGAGTACATACAACCGATATTTTCTTCCAAGCAATGGAAGATACATTGCTTGCTTTTCAAAATGTGGCTAATGCCGTTGAAAGCATGGATTTAGGTTATGTGCCTCTTGGTACAATCAATGATCATCCTTTGCAAATGCTAAAAACTCTTGATCTACCTAAGTTAACTTTTCCTGTTTTAGGGATGCAAGTTGGCGTGCCCGATCAAGAGCCACAATTAAAGCCACGTTTGCCACTTAAATTCATATGTTTTGAAGATTCATATCCAAAAGATTTTGATGTTAAAGATTTAAAGGACTACGATCAAGTCGTGACTACTTACTATGATTTACGTGATAGTAATCGCCGAATTGATTCATTTACTAAGCAAATTACGGGCGCTAAGCTCAATAATCATGAAACTGATCGTGATCAATTAGTAAAAGAATTACATCAACAAGAATTATGTCTTGATTGAATAGAGCTTGTCCCATATTTTTGGTAAAATCATTCATGAAGGGAAGGCGTTCTTCTTTCTGTATGTGTTTTTTTGTTCAAATCAATCATACGAGAAAGGAACTCCTTTTTCTAATAGTTTAAGAAATTAATTTAAGGAATCATTCATCCTTACACAAACTATTTTACGGTCTCTTTTTTTGCTTAACATTAGGATACTGGTCTATTTTATTTAAGTCTTAATAAATATATTTGACTTAATCATTCTTAGCTAATTTTTCATATCCAGCTTTAGTAAAACGATTTAACATTTGCACATCATGGGCCCATTTTTCATTCTTTTGGAAATGATTGGCACGATTAACAGCGAAAGAGCCATGAATAATATAAGTAAATAATGTTTCGGCATCTTCTTTACTTAACCCGGTTTTCTTAATAATTAAAGACAAGACTTTACCTCGCTCATGAGCAACTATCCGACCAATAATGTATTCACTTAAATCAGGATCCATTAATAGACTTTGATATTTATCTGAATCTCCGATCCGTTGACAAGCAGGTACTAAGGATTCATTTTTATTAAGATAATCAAAAGAATAGTGGTCCTCTGTATCTAATCCTGTAGCTGATTCCTGAACTAAAAATAGGACATCATTGAGAACGGCATTTAACACATCAGTTATTGATGTGAAATGTAAATAGAAAGTAGAACGAGTAATATCAGCTTCACGACAAATTTGAGTAATAGTAACTTTAGAATATGATTCTTCTTTAACTAATTTAATAAAAGCATCTTTAATTACTCTAATTGTATAAAGTGTTCTACGATCTGTTTTTCTTCTTTTGATTTCTACCATAGCTTATTAACTCACAATCTTATTCTTTAATACTAAATCGTTCAATAATATCACCTTGATCAGAGAATAGCTGCAGCAATTTTACTAGGTATCAACAATTCACCCTCGGAAAGAACTTTTTAAAAAGCGTATCTTGATTAGTAGTCACAAAATGCACTGGTTTATCGCCAATTAATTGTTTGAGATATTCATAAGTTAGTTTCTGCGGCGGAATTTTGAGAATCATTTTTAAAGATTCAAGCATAAAAGCCCGATGCTCTTCTTTGGAATTAAATTGAGTATAAAAGCCATTGAAGATACCTTCAAAATGATATTTATCATAAAAGTATTTCATATGCTTTATGAATAGAGGACTAGCAGAATACCAAAAAGCCATTCCTGCCGCATTAGACATTCCACTTCCGGCTCCAACAATAATGGCATCTGCCTTTTTCACATGGTTTACTAATTCATCAATTTTATTCATATAATGTTTACCTAATTTTTTATTAGATTGTTTACTCTTATACATGCTGTATAGAATTTGATGTAAACATCATATGGTAAAGGGGTTAGGCAGTTAAGCACATTCACGGCAAAATGTCAGATTTAGATAATGGACAGATTTGAGATTATGTAGTGAATTTGCCTTTCATATTTTATTTTTGTATAGTTTGTTAAAAATATATGCAAAAAGGGGGAAGAAAAGATATGACACTTATTTACTCCAGAAAAGCTAATATAAATGATATTGATAGTATTATGCCAATCATCGATGACGCTAAGGCATTTTTAAAGAAAGCTGGTAGCACGCAGTGGCAAAGCGGATATCCTAATAAGCAAACTATCACTCAAGACATAGAAAATAATGTTGGGTGGGTTTTAGTTGTTGATCACCAGATAGCAGGTTATGCAGCTGTGATTGCTAGAATTGAACCCACTTATCAAGTAATAGATGGTCAATGGCATAATGATCAAGATGAATACGCAACCATCCACCGAATGGCTATTAGCAGCCAATATCGCGGGATGCATCTAGCAAATTACTTTTTCTCTAATTTAATTTCATTACAAGTGACAAACAATATATCTAACTTTAGGATTGATACTTTTAAGAAAAATGCAGTTATGCAGCATTTAGCTAAAAGTAACGGCTTTACTATCAGAGGAACGATAAAAGTAGATGATCCGATCGATCCCGAAAGAATTGCTTTTGAATTAAATTTATAAAGCATATCAGTTTACTAATTTATCTGTATTCGCTACCATGGGAATATAAGCAACGTTGTATGTTTTAAATCCTAAGGAGGATTTTTATGAAATATCAAAAGACTAAAGAAATTTTAAATCAAGCAATTGCTGACCTTAGTCAATTACAAATGGTAGTACGTCAACAACACTGGTACATGCGTGGACCAGAATTTTTGAACTTACACCCATACTTAGATGAAGTAATGGAAGAATTAGACGACCAACGTGACTTAATCGCTGAAAGATTAATCACCATTGATGGTTCTCCATACTCAAGCTTGGCAGAAATGGTAGATCATTCTACAATTGAAGCTCACCCTGGCAAATGGGGCACACCTACTACAGAACGTTTTGCGACTATTGTTGATGGCTATCATCACTTGGAACACCTTTACGAAAAGGGAATTAAAGCCGCAGATGAAGAAGGAGACTACAGTTCAAGTGATATCTTAACTACTTGCCACAATGACCTCGAAAAGAGAATTTGGATGATGACAGCTGAGATTAATCAAGCTCCTGGAATTGACGAATAATTTAAAATAAATTCAAAACAAAAAAAGACAGTAAGCTAGAAACATGCTTACTGTCTTTTTGTCATCTAATATCTACTTGTTCTTTTTCAAATATCTCACTCAACTTTTTAACTAATACTATCTATTAGCATTCTCCCCACAATATAAAAGTCCAGAAAAAGGGTGATTCACTCTCTAACAAGAATTGTACCAAATTAAACAAAAAGTTGATACTATTTTTTAATTATCTAAATTTATATTTTGTTCATTTGAATCATCACCAAAAAATTCGACTAAGACATCCGCATCAGGATACAGTTCGGGATGCAGATTTAAATATTCTTTTATATTGTTACAATATTCTATATTTTCTATTTCTTGACTATAATGATACAATTCATCAAAATCTAAATTTGATTGCGATAATAACCACTCACGATAAATCGTTAAAATTCGAATTACTTTTTGCACATTAAAGATATACAGATAATTATAACCAAACCGCTTAGTTAAAGCTTTCAATGACTATTTTTATTAAGTTTTTTAACTAGGGATGCTGATTGTGTTGTAATCATTTTTATGTTTTTCTTTAGTTTGTCTGTAGCGATCTGTGTTGATGGTAATCTTTTATTAACTTTAATGTCATTTAGATCTTGCAACAATTTTATCTTAGTATGGTCATCCATATAATCAGCACTCAATATCTTTTTAACGGTATTTTTATGCTTTTGTTCACTAACGGTTTTAACCTACCAATATGCCTATGCCACAGAATACAGTAGATTTAATAATCTTTTTTACTAACATCATATTTATTCTCTTTACTTTATAAAACACTAGTAATTACATTATATTTGCTTA